>DASQVJ010000201.1:0-17647 GCA_035640835.1 Bryobacteraceae bacterium | reverse complement strand
GCAGCACATCGGGAATCGATCTCGAACAGTTTGGAAACGCGATCAAGTACGCAGGAAAGCTGTGCTCCGATTGCCCGGTCAGAATACTCGGTCCAAGTTTCTCCGGCTCCTTTCACTCGCTCGCCTACGCGCTGAGGGGAGGCGATGGGAGCAGAATCCAGGTCATATCCGGTACGGCGACAAATGATGACGCTGCCAGGGAGTTTATCGACGAAGTTCCACTCGTTCACTATCGAGCCACCGTTCATTCGGATACTACGGCCATCCACGCATTTCGAAAGCTTGTTCGCGAAACCTGGATGTTTCGTGGACGCATCGCAATCATCACTGAGGATGGAACTCGCTATGGGTCCGATATCGCGACTCACTGGAAAGGCGACAAAGACGAGAGGATTGTGAGCTTTCGATTCCCGCGAGAGATCTCGCGCCTGCGGAATGTCACTGACATGGATGACCTATCTAAGCTCGCACCCAAAGCGCTTCTGCTGCCGAGCGAGTTTCGGCCTTTCGATATGAAGACGGACGGGCCCATGCGGGACGCGATACCTGATTTTGCAAAGAGACAAACACCCACGTCTCAAGAGGCCGCACTGAATTCGATCGCGGCGGCGCTTCGGCGTGAAAAGATCAAGATGGCCGTTGTTGTTGCTACGGACATCCTCGACATCCTCTTTGTGACCCGTTTCCTGCGTCTCGCATCGCCCGACACTCGGATCGTGCTGTTCGATGCGGACATCTTGTTGGCTCGGGCCGCCGAGTCGATGCCGCTGCGAGGCGTGCTCTCCGTAACGACATACCCGCTCTTCCTACGAAGCCAGCATCGGAAACAGCAGCCGTCTGCGGATGCACAACCGCCTCGTCGTGTCGTGTTTCCGAGCCGATATGCCCAAGGGGTTTACAACGCCTGTCGCGCGCTACTGCTTGGCGGCGATCGATTCAACAACGGAGCATCGGGCCTGACAATCAAGACCTCGCCGCGTGAAGAGATGTTGGTTGACTACTCATCGCCGCGGTCCAAGAAAGGTGACCCGGCGCTATGGGTGACTGTGGCCGGTAGAGGTGGGTTTTGGCCTGTTCACACTCTCGCGCCTGACGCTGACCAATTGTTATTCCGAACGGATGCGATCGCCGAATCGAATCAACAAGGGCTGACACCCGAGCCTCCGTCGAGATCCATTTACCTGTTCACGCTCGCAGCCACTGTGTTGTGTGTAGGGTTCCTGATTGCCACCATTCGAGGCATCCGGTGTGTTGACGAGCCCAAAGCGTGGTTCGCGTTCGCTAGTTTTCCTAAGGAACCGGCGGAAGGTCGTCCCGGGCGAGCGTTCTTCCTGGCAATGCTTTCGTTTGCGCTTGTGGGAATCCTATCGTCGGCGTCCGCACCCCTGTGGGGATGGTGGACCCGTAGTATCGGCCAAAGAATGAGCGCTCTCTCCCCCGCGGAATCGCTTTGGGACACGTGGAGCGGCATGAGTCGTGGAGCCGTCACCTCCTTCATCGTCCTGTTTTCCATGTGCGTCGCGATACTTCTCCTGATTGCGGGACTGTTCTGGGTACGGCGGTTGGTTGCCAATCGCTTAGCCCTGGGCGGCAGTGGTCGAACGTATCTGGTCCTGATGGGCGTGGTCGCCATGCTGCTCCTGAGCTTCTACTGGTGCGCGTGGCAGCTGACCTCCGATCCGTCCACCTACGACAACGTCCTCTACCGGTCTTTGCATCTGAACTCCGGCGTCTCTCCGACACTGCCTGTCGTTCTGCTCTGGTCATTGATCGGCATGGGTTCTTGGGTTCACCTTCGAAGGGTCATCTTCCATGACGAGCTCAATCCTCAGCTTCCGGATTTGAAGCAGCATGTCCTCTGTCCACCGCTTGCTCCTCTCACCAAAAGACTCGATGAGACGGCACAGAGGCCATTGTTCGATGCCGCGGAGACATCGGGGGCCGCGATCCTGATTCTGATCGCGGTCATCTGCAGCTCTTCCTGGCACAAACTGCAAACGTTTGAGCCCGACAAGTACAACTGGATGCTGACCGGACTGGCGAGTGCGGCGTTCGTCATGATCATGTTCGCGTCGATGCGGGCGATATACATCTGGCGCAACCTCCGGTCAGTGCTCGAACAGATTGAACGGCATCCGGTGCGACATGCGTTCTCCCGATTGCCTCGCCCCGATGCATGGTCGCCCTTGGGTCATCCTGGGGTGACGAAGCGGACACACAATGCCATCGTGTGTTCGCTTGAAACGCTTCGTGCCTTAAGAGGAGAAAGAGAGAGCCTCTACCTGGCGCAGCTTATGAACACCGAGTTCGACCGAGCACAAGCCAACGTGAAACGGATCCTGGCGTCGGACGCAAATCGGTCTCGGGAGAGCTGCACCTCGAGGCATCAGCTCTACGCCTTTTACAGGAGAGTCGCCGAGAACATTTGCGAGCATCTCGAAACAGAGTGGGCAAAGGGACACTCGTTGAGTCTCGAGGATGCGCAAGCAAAGAAGGAGCATGCCCACGACACATGCGAGGAGTTGAAGGCTTCCCGTGCCGTAGTTCTGCAGGAGGAGTTCGTGGCACTCAGGGTGGTTTCGTGGATCCGGTATGTTCTGCGGCAGATCCGGAATTTATTTCAATTCATCGTGGTCGGCTTCGTGTTGTTCGTGCTTGCGCTCAATTCTTATCCGTTCCAGTCCGAAAAGCTGATTGCTCATCTGACGATCGGTATGTCGATTGTGCTTGGCTTGGTGGTTATCACGATCCTGGCAGGCCTTGATCGCGACAGTCTGTTGAGCCGGATCACGAACTCGACTGCCGGAAAGCTGGAGAAGACGTTCTACTTGCGGCTGATGTCCTATGGAGCGGTCCCGGCGCTAACGGTCTTCGCATCACAGTTTCCATCAGTAGGCCGAGTGCTCTATTCGGCTGTTCAACCCGCGCTCGAAGCGTTGCGCTAAACGGACCGTAGCGGTTAATTCGAAGGCGTTCTGAAAAGATCAATCCGAACGGCTTCCTCCAGACGTATTCTCGACGGTGGCTGATAACCAGACGTCGTCGGAGGAGCGTGAATGAAGAGGATTTTCCTGCCAATTTTGTTGCTTGCATTCGCCAGTACCTGTGCGCTTGCTGCGCCGTGCTTGTCGGGAAGCTTGCAGAGTTACGTAAATCTTGGAGCTACAGGTTGCGAAGTTGGTGCTGTCAACTTCTCCAACTTCATGACCAGCAGCGGAATCACTGGTGCGACGCCGTTGGATCCGGGTGTGGTTCAGGTGACGCCTGGTGGTTCCTTTCTGACGCCCACGCTGACTCTGGTAACGAATACGTCGGCGGCGACTGGGGACCTCTTTGATCTGCTACTTGAGTTCCGTGCCGGCGGTGCTCTGCTGAGCTACGGCTTCATCACTCTGAACTCGCCAACAGCGACAGGCGACGCGGCCGTGAGCGGTTTTCTAGATATTTGCCGGGGCGGAAACTTTGCGGGACCTGGCCCCGTGGGCTGCTCGGGAAGCGCCGTGTCGGCCCTGACGGTCGAGATTGCGGATTTCGCTCAGCTGTCGGACTTCACTCCGACGGGACCGGTCTCGAGCTTCTTTGACGTGTTCGTTGAACTCAGCGTCGACGGTGCGTCCAACGGGTCAGCGTCGCTGCCCTCTGGCACTGTCGGCATCGCGGCGGTTCCTGAGCCGTCGACAACTCTTCTCGTTTGCGCCGTTCTTGCGGGCACCGTTGCGATTCGCCGGCGCCGCAATCGTTAACTAACCAACCACGGAGGGTCAATGCGAACTCTGTCCAGGATACTTGCGCCCGCGCTTGCGTTTACGCTCGCGGTTCCGCCTGGCTTTGCGGCGAATCACCGCGAAGCACCTATCACAGCTATCGATCACAAGGCCGACATTACCGATGTCTTTGCCTTCCGCAGCTACGATCGCGCGACGCCGAGCGTCACGATGATCCTCTGCGTGGACCCATTACAGGAGCCGGGGAACGGTCCGAACTGGTGGCCCTTCGAGTCAGACATCCTCTACGAGATCAAGGTCGATAACACGAACGACGCTGTGGAGGACGTGGTGTTCCAGTTCCGGTTCAGCACAGAACAAAGACTGCCGAACTTGTTTCAGGCCTACGCGGGCGCCGGCAGTGGCATCAATGCACCAGGCAACTCGCCAAGTCCGGTTCCATCCGGTACGCCAATCGTGCCACCTCAGATCAATTCGTTCGCGAGCCCCGGTTTGGGTACGCGGCAGTCTTATACGGTAACGATGGTCAGGAACGGCGTGTCGACGCCCATTACCGGCTCCAGTGCTTTCTACGCGGTGCCGTCAAATGTTGGCCCCCGGACGATCGACTACGAGGCGCTGTTTGCGCAAGGTACGTACTCCACCAACACACCAAACGTGAACGTGTTCGCTGGTACCGTGGACGATCCGTTTTGGATCGACCTGGGCGCAACGTTCGACACACTGAACCTTCGTTCGATCGTGAACGGTGGCGTTTTGACGCCTGTCCAAGACGCGGCCGAGGCCAATTTCGCAAGTGACACTGTGTCGGGCTACTCCGTGAATGCAATAGCAATTGAAGTGCCGGTGTCGATGTTGACGAAAACGGGCAGTGTGGAGCCGGCTAACTCCACTGCAGCAACCCTCGGCATCTGGGGAACCACTTCGCGCCTACGAGTGACGACTCGGAGAGCTCCGCTTGCGGCAGTGAATTCGGGGAGCTGGAGCCAGATTCAGCGCATGGGAAATGCGCTTATCAACGAACTGCTGGTGGGCACGGGATTCAAGGATCGCTTCAGCATGGATCAGCCGAAGAACGACAGCCAGTTCGCGAACTTCTTCCTGGATCCAGCCCTTGCGCGTATCTTGAACGCGGCTACTTCGGGAGGGCTTGCCATACCGGCTCCGCCGCGTACCGATTTGCTTCCCCTTGTGCAATATCTGCCGCCGATCGCCGCGCCGGGCACGCCTCCTGGACCGGTGGCAGATCTGCTGAGGTTGAATACGGGTGTCAACCCAACCCCCGTCGCGAGCGCTTCGCGCCTTGGATTGCTGGGGAACGATCCTGCAGGTTATCCCAATGGCCGTCGAGTGTTTGATGACGTGACGGACATCTCGCTTCGTGCTGTCGCAGGCGTGTTGAATCCAGCGTTCAATGTATTCCCGAACAACGCGCTTGGCGATGGAGTGAACATCAACGACACGCCTTACCGCACAACGTTTCCGTACCTAGGCAGTGCGCCGAGTGGACGAAATCGGCGGCACGTGGATCCGGGTGAGCCTGGTTGTACGGGAGCTCCCGGCGCCATCTGTCCGGTTCAATGAGTCAGTTCAGTGCGCCGCACATTCTTGGGGGTGTGCGGCGCTTTTTTGAGGCTGGTGCGATGATGCGAACTTCACTCCTGTTCGTTTTGCCTGCTGCTGTTGTGATTGCGGCCAACCCTGCTGCGCTCGAGGCACGAAAGGCCGAGGTGCAGGCACTTCTCGAGGAGCACAATTACGCGAGCGCATTGGAGCTGGCGAAATCGATTAACCGCGAACGCATGGACGATATCGCGAGCTACCAGTTGATCGCGGCTGCTCACCTGGGTCTCGGGAACTATGCGGAGGCGGAGAGCGCGATTCAATGGATGCTCGACCTTCGAATCGGAAAAGCTGAACCGGGCGGGTGGATGCTGGTGGCCCGCTTCCGTGAGATCACGGGAGACCTCGAGGGAGCTGCGGATGCTGTGAACCTGGCGGCTCGCGACTGGAAGGGTGACCCTAACGAGTTGCTTGCATATGCCGCCCACCTGCAGTTCCTGATGGGGAAGTTGGAAAGAGCGGGGCAACTTGCCACCGGGAACATGAAGGCTACTTATACGCTGGCGCGGGTGCTTTTGGCCCAGGGTCGGAAGAGTGAAGCTGCTCGCTTGCTGCGGGGAGTTGGAGAGACGAGTCCAGAGAGTCTCTTTCTGCTCGCTTCTGCGACTGGTGAGGCGAAGGACTTCCAGGCGTTCGAGGCTGCGGCTCGCGCATGCAGCGAACGGTCGAGGAATACCAATCGAGAGCTAGTGTTGTATCTCGCGGGTCGAGGCAAGCGAGTCAAGGAGGCACTCACAATTGCTCAGCGAGAAGCGGAGCGAAGTCACGATGTGTTTACACAGGACGCTCTCGCGGTCGCGATGTATGCAAATGGTCTTCGCATCGAGGCACGGGATTTGATGAAGAGAGTTATCGCCGTCGGCGTGCGCGATCCCGACATCTTGGCACACGCAGCAATGATGAAGCTGCCACAGAGGCCCCCGCAAGTAGCGTCAGCGTCGAGTAAGGCTATTACTCGCTGAGTGTCGCCAAATCGAGGTCGCGAAGATGATCGGGTTCCGAAATGAGGTCCACCTCGGTGATCTTGCTATTCCGAATAGTGAACCGCACCGCTCGGGACAATCGGCCATAGGGAGCAAAGAGCAGCCCGACCTTTCCATCCACCAATGCCGGCTGTACGACTCGAGCCTGCTGTGAAAAGGCGATCGCGCCTTTGGCCCAGTTGCGCGCACCACGGATTTCGCGGATGCCCTCTGGAGTCTCGGCTCGCACCACAACGTCCGGATCGAGAACGGCGAGAAGTCCTTCGAAATCGGCGTTGCGCAATGCGGTCAGGAAGGCGTTGACCGTATCTCGTTGGCTGGCGAAATCGGGATCGTCGTGGGTAGCTGCGCCATGCACCCGCCGTCGTGCGCGGCTGGCGAGTTGTCTCGCGGCCGGAACCGTGCGACCAACGATCGGCGCAATCTCTTCAAAGGCCACCCCGAACAGGTCGTGCAGTACAAAGGCGAGGCGCTCGGCGGGCTCCAACCTTTCGAGCACGACCAGGAACGCGAGACCGACCGACTCGGCCATGAGGGCTTCCTGTTCAGGGTCCAACCCACCGGGGCTGTTGAGGATCTGGTCCGGAACCTGTACGCCGTGAAGATCCTCACGTCGCGACTTGCGTGAGCGAAGCATGTCGAGGCACACACGCGCGACAACGGTCGTCATCCAGCCGCCCAGGTTCTCGACGCCTTCTGTGCCTGACCGGCTGAGCTTGAGCCAGCTCTCCTGGACAGCATCGTCAGCTTCGCTCAGTGAGCCGAGGATGCGATAAGCCACTCCTCGCAGATGGGGCCGATTCGCTTCGAATCGCTCGGCCAGCCAGCTGTTTTCGTTCATCGGTCACATCTCCTCATCGTCTTTCGTCACTGTAGCGACGAATGGGACCGAGCGGATGTGACAAGCCGGTCCTGTGGACGATACCAGGACGTTTACCAATGCAACCACGTATGAAAAACATTGCAATGATCGATCCCGCTGCGGTGCAGGCGTTGACGACTTTCGCGCAGTCAGCAGAGAAGGGCGGCGTGCCTTCGAGCACGTTAGGTCTTGTCCATCTGCGCGTGAGCCAGATCAACGGATGCAGCCTGTGCGTCGATATGCATCCCAGATTTCTGAAACAGGCCGGCGAAACCGATGAGCGCCTGTTCGCCGTGGCAGCATGGCGGGACACCCCTTACTTCACTGATGCCGAACGGGCGGCTCTGGCGCTTGCCGAAGCTGTCACACGGCTTAGCGACCGGCCGGACCCTGTGCCGGACGAGATCTGGAACGAGGCGGCGCGTCACTATGACGAGCGCGCGCTTACATCTCTATTGATTGGGATCGCGGCCATTAATGTCTGGAACCGGTTGAATGTCAGCACCCGTCAGGTGGCAGGTTCCTGGGCGAAGTCGGCGGAAGCCAGCAAATGGGCCGAGAGCAGAGCGTAGTCGAGGGGCGGGGATGAGCTTGTAGCCGGAGCTCCACTGAAGTCGGCGGCGCGCTACAATCCCCGCATGCTAACTCGCTCGATTGCTACGCGATTGTTCGCAGGGGTTGTCGCTACCAACGTTGTGCTCATCGCTCAGCAGCCCGCCGGCCAAGCTCAGGGTCAAGGCGCGGGCGGAGGTCCTGGGAGATCGGAGGCTATACGGCAAGCGGTGCGCCTCGACAACGAGGGAAAGTTCGAGGAAGCGCGGCGCGTTCTGCAAGAGGCTATTGAGAAAGCGGCGGACCAGGCGGCGAAAGCAGCGGCCCTACGTACCCTGGCGATGTCATATGCCTTCAGCGGCGATTGCGCGCAGACCGGCAAGTATGAGCAGATGGTGATCGATTACTGGCGTACCCGCGAGAAAGAGGAGCCCTCGAACGCCTTCTATCAAGAAGGAGAGATGGCGAACGAAGCGGCTCGTGTGTGCATCGATGTCGGCGATCTCAAGGAGGCGGAACGCTGGTACCGAAAAGGTTATGAGCTTGGGACCAAAGAGCCGAACATTTCAGCGGATCGAAGGGCTCTTTGGGACTTCCGCCTCGAGCACGCATTGGCACGGCTGGCAGCACGTCGAGGGAATCGCGCGGAGGCGGAGCGGCATGTGGCAGCCGCAAAGGCCGCGCTGGATCGAATGACGGATCTCCGCAAACAACAGGAGGTCTTCTTTCCCTATCTGACTGGGTACGTTGCGTTCTATCTGGGCGACCCGCAGAAAGCCCTGGCTGATCTGCAACAAGCGAATCAACGGGACGTGTTTATCCAGGCCTTGATCGGACAAGTTTACGAGAAGCTCGGGAATAAGGAAAAGGCAACCGAGTATTTCGAGAAGGCGGCGACGAGCTCAGGGCACAATCCACAGGCCGCGTATGCTTATCGGATCGCGAAGAAGGCTGTGAAAGGTACTTAGGCCCTATTCCCCATCGCTGGCAAGTTTGAGAAACTCGTCCTTCACCGACGGCAGAGTCGGGAGTTTCAGCTGCTCCAATTCGCTGTTCACGCGCTTTGCTGTGGACGAGTGCAAGTCCCTCTTATAGTTCTCTACGATCTCGCTGGCGTTTGCGTAGTGATGAAAGCGGTCCTTTTCGCTGCGCGTTCGATCCTGAACGTCCTTCAACTTGTTCTGGTCGGCGCCACTGTAGCGGTCGGGTGAAGCTTGCAGGATCGGGTTGAACACGCGCTGGTCCAGGAAATGCAGTAATTCTTGTTTGGTTGCCATTGTGTTGGTCCTGCGTGTTAGATGTTCGGCAGGCCTGCTTGCGAGTTGCCGTTTACGGTTTGCTCACTACGACTATTGGAGGCGCCCGGTCAGGTATTCGAGGACCACTCGTTGCAGCTCAAGTTCGTAGCGGGCGTTCACAGCCTGGATCTCGGCTTCGGTGTTGCCTAGCTGTGCCTGGCTCACCTCAACTATGGAGCTTAATCCGAGTTCATAGCGCGCCTTTGCCAGATCGAACGCTTTGGACGACTGGTCTGCCAGCTTCTGAGCCAGTCCAACTCGTTCGGAGGCCATCGACGCATTGAGAAAGGCGACGTTCACGTCCCGCTTGATCTCGATCTCGAGCTGGCGCACCTGTTGGGAGGTGGCTTTCGCACGAAAATCGGCTTCAGCCTGACGGGCTCGGAAAGCGCCGCCATTCAACAACGGGAGGCCGATATTCAGGCCCGCTGCAGCGTATCCGCTTTGCTGGATAGCTCCAACATGGAACGGCATGTAGCCGGCACTGCCAACAATCGAAAGACTCGGCCATCGTAGTCGATCTTCGGCTTGCGCAAATAGCCGGTCCGCTTGCGCTTGCTGGCGTCGTGCGATCAGCTCAGGTCGACGTCGCATGGCTTCGCTGATCAGGTCCGCCGGATTGCCCAGTTCGCCTGCAGGTTCGGCGTTTTCGACCAAGACGTAAGACCTTGTCTGCTCTTCTCCCATCCAGGCAGCCAGTTGAGCGGCAGCTGCTTGCCGATCGTTGCGGGCCTTTTGAAGCAAGAGCTCGGCTTCGGCTACGTTTACTTCCGCGAAGCTGACATCCAGGCCACTCTTGATGCTTGCCTCAGCGAGCGCCTTCACTTGGTCGAGGACGACTCGGCGGGCTTCAAGGGTCTGGCTTGCGACTCGAATCAAGGCGTCGGCGCGAAGGCCTGCATAATATGCCTGCGTCACACCTAGAAGGGCGCTCGAGCGTGTCGCCTGGATCGCGGTATCGGCCGCTTCGGATCGCATCTCGCCGGTTGCGATGAGCTTGTTCGTACGCCCGAAATCCCAGAGCAGTTGGCTAACTGAGATACCGGTACCGAGCCTGCTGTAGATGACGGGGTTGTTGAGGGCCCCGGCGCCGAGGCGGCTGTCGTTCGACGCTCCTGCACCAGTGAGGCTGGCACTCAGGAGAGGTGACAAAGCGCTGCGTGCCTGTAGAGGTCCCTGCGCCGCTGCTGCTGCCTGGAGGCGGGCAACTTCGATGTTCGGGCTATTGCGAAGGGCACGTTCGCGCGCCTCGTCCAACGTGAGCTTTACTCCGACCTGCACGTCGGGCGTCTGGGCGATAGCTGCGAACGAGATGCAGCAGACGAGAGTCAGGCGACGCATTCAGACTGCCTCCCGGCGCCGATAAACGATCTGATAAGCGGCAGGAACCACGAACACGGTAAACACGAGCGAGGCGCTCAATCCGCCGATAATTGCCTGCGCGAGTGGCGCATAACTTTCGCTTCCTTCGCCCAACCCCAGGGCCATCGGCATGAGTCCGATCACCGTCGCAAGCGACGTCATCAAGATGGGGCGAAGCCTCGCGCGACCGGCGAACTCGAGGGCCTCGGCAACCGGCATTCCTTCACGTTGGAGGTTGCGTGTGAAGTCTACGAGCAGGATGCTGTTCGACACCACGATTCCTACCATCATTACGATACCCATCAGCGACATGACGTTGAGTGTGGTTCCGGCGAGATACAGCGTTGCGAGAACCCCTGCGAGTCCTGTTGGGACTGCCAGCAAGATGATGACGGGATCGGTAAAGGATCGGAACTGCGCCACTAGCACCAGGTACAGCAGGAGCAGCGCGAGCAAGAGGCCGAGCCCGAAGCTTTGGAACGATGAACGCATGCCTTGGACCATTCCGCGCAGGTCCACTCGCACACCACGTGGAATCTGTGTTTTGGCGATGATGGCGTCGATTTCTTTCGCCACGCGACCGAGATCCTCGCCTGCGAGGCTGACGTAAAGATCAATCGTGCGACGCAGTTGGTAATGAGAAACCTCCGTTGGGGCGGTGGAGCGGCGTACGCTCGAGACAGCATCGAGATGAGTTGCCAACTTCTCGCGAGGAGCTCGTAACGGGATACTTCGTAAATCGAGGAGGTTTCGGACGGTGCCCTCTGGATACTGGACGGTCATCAGGTAGTCGTTGCCGGATCGGGGATCCACCCAATAACTCGGTGCAATCATCTGATTGGAAGCGACAGCGGTGATTACGTTTTGCACGATCTCACGCTGATTCAGCCCGAGCTTGCCCGCTTGAACCCGGTTCACATCCAAGCGGAGCGCAGGATAATCAAGGTCCTGCGGTACGTAGACATCTTTTACGCCTGGAATTTGGCGGATCCTCGTAGCCAACGAGCTGGCAATTTGATAATTACGCTCCAAGTTAGACCCGCTGACCTGGACATCGATTGGGGCGGGCAAACCAAGGTTCAGGACCGCGTCAACCAATCCACCCGACTGAAAGAACGCTGTCACCTCCGGCATCTCGTGCGCGACCGCCTGGCGCACTTGATCCATGTAATCGTAGGACCCGACACGATGACCTTCCTTCAAGCTGACTTGTACGGTCGCCGTGTGCTGCGCAGAGTTGCTGGTGTAGATGGACGAGAATCCTGGCTGTACGCCGATGTTCGACACGATAAGGTTGAGCTCTTCCTTGGGCACCACGCGCCGAATCAGGTCCTCGAATCTTTGGACGATCTCTTCGGTGAGCTCGAGGCGAGTGCCCACGGGAGCTTTGAGATTGGCCACGAACTGCCCTGCATCCGTGCGAGGAAAGAAGGCCACGCCAAGCAGTGGGTAGAGCAGCAGGCTAACGGCAAAGATTCCGATACCTAGCGCGACAGTAAAGCCTGGTCTTGCGAGCGACCGCCGAAGCATCCCTGAATAGGTGCCTAACAGCCGCTCGAACTGCCGGTTGAACGCCGCTATCAGTTTGGCGAATGTGGACTTGTTTGCGGGCTGGCCGGCCGCTTCATGCGAGCTCGGCCCATGCTGCTCCACATCGTGCGCCTTGAGCAGGAAGGCGCAAAACAGCGGTACCACGGTCATCGCTACCAGATACGATGCTGCAAGCGCGATCACAACCGCAGCGGCCAAGGACGTGAAGAGGAATTTGCTGACACCGTACAGGAACGTAACGGGGAAGAACACGATCGCAGTGGTAATGGTCGCCGCGAGAACCGGCAGCATGACCTCTCGACCGCCGACCTCTGCAGCTTCTCGAGGGCTCTTTCCCATCTCGAGGTGTCTGTAGATGTTCTCGAGAACAACGACCGAATTGTCGATCAGCCGAGAGAACGCAAGGGCAAGACCACCGAGGACCATGCTGTTGATGGATTCGCTGCGGAAGCTCAGCACGATGAAGGTCGCCAGAGCTGAAAGCGGAATTGACAGCAGGACCGCGCTGGTGGCACGGAAGCTTCCCAGGAACAACAGAATCATCAGTGAGGTGAGAAACAGGCCGAGTCCGCCTTCGTGCATCAGGTTTCTGATAGCTTTTTTGACGAATTGAGATTGGTCGAAAACAACCTCAGCTCGAAGGCTTTCGGGCACGTCGGTCAGTCCCGCAACGGCTTCTCTGATTCCGTCGACAACCGCGATCGTGTTGGTGTCGCCGCCCTGTTTCAATACGGGCAGGTATGCCGATTTCTGCCCATCGACACGCACGATGTTTAGCTGGATGGCTTGAGCATCCTTGGCATGTCCAATATCGCCGACCGTGACAAATGCGTTGTCCACTGTCTTCAGCGGTACGCCATTGATGTCGGGAATGGCATCAATCTGAGAGTTCGTGTAGATGCTGTAGTTCAGTGGTCCGAGCCGGATCTCTCCGGCCGGCAGAATCAGGTTGCTGTCGTTCACTGCCCGCACCACATCCATGGGGCTCAGGGCGTGCGCATCGAGCTTTAAAGGATCGACGTAGACCATGATTTGCCGATACTTTCCACCAAAGGGTTGAGGTACGCTCGCGCCACGTACATTCGCCACCTGGTTGCGGACGGCGTATTGGGCCGTATCGCGCAGTTTGGTCTCATGCAGACCTTGTCCTTTGAGTGTGATCAGGCAGACCGGCAGACTCGAGGCATCGAACTTCAGAACGACAGGCGGTAAGGTTCCCGGCGGTAACCGTCGAAGATTGGCCATTGCCAAAGTGCTGATGTTCGAAACAGCGGCGTCGGGATCTGTACCGGGCTGGAAGAAGACCTTGATCAGACTAACCCCCGGTAGGGAGCGGGATTCAATGTGCTCAATGCCGCTTGCGAGCGTGAAGAAGCGCTCAAAACGTCCGGTAATGTCGGCTTCAATCTGCTCGGGAGGCATACCGTTATAGAACGTGGCGACAACCACGACGGGGATCTGAATGGCTGGGAACAAATCCACCGGCATGCGAGCCAGAGTGGTAATTCCAACCACTGCCACGATCAGGCAGAGAACAACGATCAGATACGGATTCCTGATAGAAAAACTGCTCATGTCTGCGAAGTGATCCTAATCTCTTTGCGCTGACTTGTACGTCATCAGCCGGGGCTTGACGGTCTGGCCGGCGGTGATGCCCGACCCTCCAATTGCGACCAGTTCGCCTTCACGAAGACCATCGAGAACTTCGACGGCCTCGGGTGTTTCCAGTCCAAGGTGGATCAATCGTGAGTTGACGCGACCGTTTTGATCGACAACGAAAACCGTTCGTTGGGAAGTGTTTTCGGAGGATTCAGAAGACGCGCTGACAACGGCCTGAATTGGGAGCGCCAACGTTTCGTCGCGATGTGACAGCGTGATGTTGGCGTATGCGTACATCCCCGGCTTCAATACGCCTTCCGGGTTTGGGACATCGATTTCGGTTTCCATGGTGCGGGTGCTTGTCTCAAGGCGCCCTGTGGTGCGCGTGACCTTGCCGTGAAACACGCGGCCGAGCGAATCGACGCGGACTTCGACGGGAGCTCCCAGGCTCACTCTCGGCACAACGCTTTCCGGAGCCGGCAACACGAGTCGCAGGCGATCCACTTGAGAGAGCCTCACTACGGGCAGAGTTGAAGACGAGGTTCCCGCGGGCACCATCGCGCCCACATCTGCGTATCTTTTGGTGATCACTCCGGAGAACGGCGCAGATATGCGCAGATAGCGAAGCATCGTATCGATTTGACCTCGACTCGCTCCGGCGACATGGACCTGTTGCTCAATTGCTGCCAGCGCGGCTTGGGCCGTTGCGACTTGTGCATCCGCTTCCAACAGCCGACCGTGAGCGTCCTGAATCTCGGCTTGTGCAATCAAGTTCGGTCGAGCTTTAGCGACACCAGCCAAACGCTCATAGGACACCTTGCGAAGCTCCCGGGCCGCTTCGGCACGCTTCAACTCACCGCGAGCGCGTGCAACGTCTAGTTCCGAGCGCTTCTCAATCGCAGACGCCTGCGAGAGTTGTTCGGTCCACTCGGGAGCTTCCAGGGTTGCCAGGAGTTGTCCGGCACGCACCCTGTCGCCGATGTCCACGCTGATGGTGCGGAGGTAACCGGGCACCTTTGCATGAAGGTCGACCTCCTGATACGGCCGAAACTCAGCCGCGAGTTGGAGTTCCTGGGCAAGATCTTGCCGCTCGACTCGCACGACCTGAACGACCGGTTGCGAGGCCGCTGTTTGATCCTTCGCCGATACCGCGGGGCTAGTCCGTGAACAGCCGGTGATGAGGTAGAAAGCCAGTAACAGAACAAGTTCGGGCCGCATTTTCGACTAGTCACAAGCATCACTGGAAAAAGGGGTTTTCGGGATCCTGGGAAGACAGGAGATAGTGACGGGAAACAGGGTAAGTCTGCGGGACGGCCCTCGCTTGGGATAAATTTGGGTGTGCGGCATGCCATCGAGAACCTGGCCTGTTTTTTTACTTGGACTCAGCACGCTGCTGCTCCTGATTTGTGTGCCGGGAATGCTGCTGCTTTCACGCACTCAAAGGAGCTACGCCGAGATACAAGCGGTGCAACAGCAGTATGAAGAGGGGCTTCGTACGCTCGATACGATTAGCGCCAGGATTACGGAAGGTAGTCTACTCGTCCGTGAATTTCTTCTGGATACCTCTCCGGTGAACGCCGCTTCCTATCGGAAGCGATTTGAGGCAAATCGGGTCGAAACAATTGCTGCTCTGAAAAGGCTCCGCCGAACGCTCGAGCCGCAGGATTATGGGCCTTTCGAAAACCTATCCAGTGGACTCGATCAGCATGCAGCGGATGTCCTTCCGGTCTTCGATTGGAGCCCAACAGAGAGACGCGAGAAGGCCACTTATTTCCTCCGCCAACAGCAAAGGCTCAGACGCGACTCGCTATTGGCGGCGACGGGTCACTTGGCCAGGTTGCACGCAAGCAACTATGAGAGACAGCAACAGCTGCTGGAGGCTAGCCGCCTACGATTTCGAAATGACCTGAAGTACGCGGTGTTGATTGCATTTCTGCTCGGGTTAGGCGTCGCGGCTGCGACGGTTGTGCGGATCTATATGCTGGAGCATCAGTCCGCACGGCAACAGGCGGCAACCGAACAGGCCCGTCGCGAGTTGGAAAATCTATCTCATGAACTGATGCGAGCCCAGGAATCCGAGCGCAAGTCGCTCTCGCGCGAGCTTCATGACCAGGTGGGCCAAACGCTGACGGCGCTCCGCATGGAACTGGGCGCCATCGAAAGACTACGGCAGGGAGAGGCTGCGCGATTTTCTCAACATTTGGACGAGGCGAAAAGTTTGGCCGAGAGAACTTTGCGTTCCGTTCGTGATATTGCAGCGGGACTGCGACCTTCGTTGCTCGACGACATTGGTCTGGGTGCGGCGGTTGAATTCGAAGCACGCGAGTTCACCCGGAGAACCGGTACGCCGGTCGATCTGCAAACTGCCGGAACATTCGAACATTTGCCCGACGGGCACCGCATTTGTTTGTTTCGCGTGATCCAGGAAGCTCTTACCAATTGCACTCGGCATGCGCAGGCATCGCGCGTGGGCATCTCACTCCATGAATCGGACGAAGGAATTCAGTTGACCATCGAAGACGATGGCGACGGCTGCGATCCGTTGGTGCTGAGGAAAGGTGGCATCGGGCTGCGAGGAATGCAAGAGAGGGTTCGGGAGCTGAACGGCAGCGTATCGATTCAGACCGCGCCTGGACGAGGTTTGCAGCTCCATGTCGAGCTGCCGCTTGCACGTCCGGAGGTAACGGCATGAAGAGGATTCGGGTAATGCTCGCGGACGATCACGATGTGGTGCGAAAGGGTCTTCGCTATCTATTGGGGGAGGATCCTGCGATCGAGGTGGTGGGCGAAGCTTGCGATGGTTTAGAGGCCGTGCAGATGGTCGACGACCTTCAGCCGGACGTTCTGGTGATCGACATCGCGATGCCGAACCTGAATGGAGTACAAGCGACGGCTGGCATCACGAAACGTCATCCGCGGATTGCGGTGATCATCCTCAGCATGTATTCGAATGAGGTATATCTGACTCGCGCGCTTGATGCGGGCGCTCGGGGATATCTACTCAAGGACGCGGTTGAGCCTGATCTGCTGCGCGCTGTCAAAACCGTGGCGCAAGGCAGACCCTACTTCACTCCCGCGATAGCAGAGACGCTTCTGGAAGACTACATGCGGCGTCTTCGTCAAGATAATCTCGAGGACTCGTACGATTTGCTGACGGATCGCGAGAAAGAAGTGCTGCAGTTGCTCGCCGAGGGCAAGTCCAACAAGGCTGCGGCCGCCCTGCTCAACCTGAGTCCGACAACGGTGGAGACACATCGCACTCACCTGATGCAGAAGCTCAATTTGCACAACACTGCGGAGATCGTTCTGTACGCGGTGCGAAAGAAGATTGTAGCGGGCGAGTAGCCGCGGCTCACCAGAAGCTGAGGAGGAGGTAGACGCTGACGGTCATGCCCAATATGGCCAAAAGGGAGCCGAGGGCAACGGCTGTTCGCGAGGGTCTTACCAGCGTGTCACCAAGCTCCAGGCGCTTGAGCAGCTGAACGTACCGAATCACGGACGTGATCGTCAGGACGACTCCGAGCAGGACCAAGGCTGTCCCGAAGCGGGCGGAGAGGCTGTGCGGTGGAACGGAGTCGAGTGGTCGCAAGGTGGCTATTTCCCGTAGAAAGAGGCCAAATCGGGCGACCACGAAGCCAAAGCCCATCAGAGCCAGTCCCGTCCGAATCCAGGCTAGAAATGTGCGCTCGACAGCCAGGTAGACGCGAGGGTCTTCCAGTCGATTTACCCTTGGCTCTTGTTCTGCGGACATGGTTTCAGGGTAGACCTGGAGAATGGCGGTTATGAAAACTCCCTAATAACTTTGTTATTGGCCGCAGAAAGCGAAAGTCGTAAGCATGAAATCACCGCTTGCCTACAGCGACTTCCGTCAATAACTCTTGGTTGGTTACGCTCGTGTTGGCTGCCCCTTCTGCTCTGTTGGGGCTGCAGAGGTCGAACTTCGCGGCGCCGGCACCGACGAATCGCCGCACTGCTACAAGCGCCTGCCCGAGGTGCTGGAGGCGCACAAGGACACTGTGCGCGTGCTCCATACGCTCACTCCCCTTGGTGTCGCGATGGCCGGCGCCGACGAATTCGACCCTTATAAGGACT
>DASQVJ010000200.1:0-5606 GCA_035640835.1 Bryobacteraceae bacterium | reverse complement strand
CGATCAGCTCATCGGGTGCAACGAGCCACTTCGTGGTACGCACATCTGGAAGGGCGGACGCTTCATCCGGATGCCCGAGGGGATGCGGCTGATGGTGCCATCGGAGATGAGCACCCTGTTGAAGAGTCCTCTGCTCAGTTGGCCTGCGAAGATTCGCGCGGGCAAGGATCTCCTATTCAAGCCGAAGGAAGTAGACGAACGGAGCGTCGCTGAGTTCGTGCGCGACCACTTTGGGCAGGCAGCGCTCGACTACCTGGCGGAGCCCCTTTTGGCAGGTGTTTACGGTGGTGACCCGGACAAGCTGAGTGCTTCGGCCGTCCTGCCGCAGTTTGTTGAATGGGAGCGCAAGTACGGGAGCCTCATCCGCGGCGCTCGAAAACAGCCGGTCGAGCGCAAGGGACCGACGTTTGAGTCGCTTGCGTGCGGGCTTGGATCCCTGATAGACGCCCTGGTCGGGCAAACAAAGATGGAAGTGATCTATGCCGCGCCCGAGAAGATCGAGAAAGGATGGCGGGTCAAAGTCAACGGAGCCTGGATCGACGCATCGCATGTCGTCGTCGCGTGTCCAACAGAGCACGTGTTACCGAATCTCTTTCCTCCTGTCGAGTACAGCTCGGCGACCGTAATTGCGTTGGCTTATCGTGCGGAGGACGTTCCTCATCCGATGAACGGCTTTGGGTTCCTGGTCCCCTCCAAAGAGCGGCGGACGATCGCGGCATGTACCTGGGTTGGCAGTAAGTGGCCGAATCGAGTACCGGTCGGTAAGGTTTTGCTTCGCTGCTTTGCCACCGAGAACGTCGGGGCTGTAAGAAGCGAACTGAAGCAGATGATGGGAATCACGGCGGAACCCCTGCTCCAGCGAGTCTATCCATGGCCAAAATCCATGCCGCAGTACACCGTCGGCCATGGACAGCGCGTCGAGATCGTGGAGGGCATGTTGCGCGACCTGCCTGGTCTGCACGTGGTCGGCAACGCCTATCATGGCGTCGGCATGCCCGACTGCGTGCGAATGGCCAAGCAGGTGGCTACAACGATTCTGACGAGCTGACTACTTTTCGTTCTCGGGTTCGCTCTCGCTTTCCTCAGCGTTGAGTTTTGCGAGCTGCGGGTACTTCTTGGCGAGTTCCTGCATGCGTGACAAGGTCGCGACGATCTCGTTCTTGTGGGCCTTCACAAAATCAACATTCTCCTTAACAAAGCCCTTAGGCAGCTCTGCCTTTGCGCCAGTGCCTTCAAGCATCGCAATGCCGAGCATCCCACCGATTACGGTCTCCATCGTCATGCCGGCCTCTTTTGGCGTGATGCCGGCGTTCGTGAATGCCGCATTCACCTTGGGCTGCTTCGACGCGAGGCGAGCGGCCACGATGCTCATAGTGTCGCGACCATTTGTGTCTTCGAGGTTTGCTCGCTCAGCCTTCCACTTCGCAACCAACGCTGGATCCTGAGCGAGTGCTTCGAAAATACCGGTGTAGGCCTGAATGGTTCGATTCACCTTATCCATAGACAGACGAAAAGCGTCGGCTTCGGCCTTTGTCGGTTTGGTAGAGTCGGCGGCGAATGACGGCAGAGTCGCAGACATCGAAAGAGTCGCAAGAAGTAACAGAGTGCGCATACTACCACACGCGTAAGTGAATCAAATTACAGCTCAGTACCGAACACTGGGTTCGAGAACCGAGGCGGGTTCGGGCTCGACCTTCTCGAGCCGTACTCGTGCGATTCGATTGCGCTCCATCTCAACGATTGTGAAGCGGCGCCCGCCGTGCTCCAAAACTGTTCCCTGCTTGGGCAAATCCCCAAGTTGGTGGAGCAGAAAGCCCGCGAGCGTTTCGAAATTGCCATCGGTCGGGAGCTCAATACCGTAGTCAGATGCCAAGCTCTTGAGCGGAATCGTACCTGGGACCTCGATTACGCTCGGCTCAGGGGTTGGCTCCAGACGCACTTCGTCGTGCTCATCGGCGATCTGGCCTACCAGTTGCTCGAGCACGTCTTCGAGAGTCACGACGCCGCTGATCGTTCCAAACTCGTCCACCACCAGT
Organism: Bryobacteraceae bacterium; assembly: GCA_035640835.1. GTDB lineage: Bacteria > Acidobacteriota > Terriglobia > Bryobacterales > Bryobacteraceae > DASQVJ01. The sequence goes on along the minus strand of DASQVJ010000200.1, from coordinate 3,570 downwards.
GCCATATGTGTATGGTGCTTGCGGAACTCGTCGAGCAACTGATTCAGGAGCTTGGTTTCGGGGAAGACGAGCGGTTTCCGCAGGAGTTGACGCAGCCGGAACGGAGAGGTGGGACGGCGTCGGTCGAGTGCTACCTTCCGCTCGAGCCAAACTCGCATCAAATCCTTGTAGTGCAGCACGCCGATGATCCGTTCCGGTTCTTCTTCGAAGACGGGAATGCGGGAGTATTGATGCTCCATGAAGGTCCGCAGGACCTGCTCGAGCGTAGAGTCGGCCGACACAGACACGACCTGGTTCCGCGGGATCATGATTTCACGAACCGCGAAATTCTGAAGATCGAGGGCGTGCTGGATCACGTCTTCTTCGAACAACTGGAGGTGTCCTTCGCTGCGACTCGAGCTGATGATGAATTTCAGCTCTTCTGGAGAATGGCCGCCGCCGTGCGTTTCCGCTTTCAGACCCAGGATTCGGCTAATGAACGTTGCGCTCTTCTCAATGGCAGCGACGAAGGGTTCGCTGATGCGATAGAAGACGAGGAGCACCGGGGCGACGAGAACAGCCAACCGGTCGGACTTTTCAATCGCCAGATTCTTGGGGACGACTTCGCCGAGAACGACGTGGGCGAAGCTCATGATGGCGAAAGAGAGCGCAAAGCTGATTCCATGCAGTATGTTTTGAGTGGCCGGAGTGGCTATCGGCGCCAGCAAGGAAACAAAGATTCCATAGATGGTGTCCTCGCCGGCCCATCCCAGGCCAAGACTCGCCAAAGTGACCCCTAGCTGAACTACGGACAGCAGTCGTTCAGGGTTCTCGAGGAGACTCACCGCGGCTTGCGCTCCCACATTCCCAGCCTCTGCCAGTTGGCGCAGTTTCGATTGCCGCGACGATAAGAGGGCCACTTCCGCGGCTGCAAAGAAGCCGTTTAACGCGATTATGAACGCTAGCAGTACGAGTCGGTAGCCGATAGGAATTCACCTGCTTAAGTGAGAAGGATCAGCCGCCAGATACAATTCGAGAAGTGGCCCTCTCCCGGCTTCTTCGCTATCTTAACCTGCTGATAGGTTTTTTGCTCATCGGTGCTGCTGCAGCCGCGTACTGGTTTTTGTGGCGGGTCCTCCCGAACACGACCGGTGAAATTCGGGCTCCTATCAGCGTTGCGGCAACCATCACTCGAGACAAGGTAGGAGTCCCTCACATCCAGGCTGGAAGCATCGAAGACGCGATGTTTCTGCAGGGCTATGTCACTGCACAGGATCGCTTGTTCCAGATTGACGGCCTGCGCCGGCTGGCCGCAGGCGAGCTCTCCGAAGTCGTCGGCGTACGAACCATAGACGTGGATCGAACAATGCGACGACTTCGGATGAAGCGAGCGGCGGAGCAGCTGGCTCGGAACATCGCTCCACAAGACCAGCCGTACCTTGCCGCGTATGCCCGTGGCATCAACTATTTCATCGACACGAATCGCCGGCGCTTGCCGGTTGAGTTCGCATTGATGCAGTACGATCCAAAGCCGTGGACGCTCACAGACATCATGCTGGTTGAGCTCTACATGTTTCGCCAGCTGACCACGAGTTGGGACGACGAACTCGAGAAGAAGAGCATGCTGGCCGGGGGAGAGCCGAAGCTCGTGGACATGCTCTTTGCCAAAGGTACGTCGCGCGAACTTCTGCCTGGATCGAACGCGTGGGCTATTTCGGGGAAGCGATCGGCAAGCGGCAAGCCAATATTGGCCAACGATCCTCACCTGGAATGGGGCTTGCCCTCGCGCTGGTACATGGTTCACCTGAAGTGTCCGCAAATGGAGGTGGCAGGCGCAAGCATCCCGGGAGCTCCTGGCGTGATTGTCGGACACAATCGAAGACTTGCCTGGGGCGTTACCAATCTGCACTACGACGTGCAGGATCTGTACATCGAGAAGTTCGATCCGCGCACTGGGACTTACATGTTCAACGGCAAGCCGGAACGGGCGATCACAGAAAGAGAACGGATCCTGATCAAGGGCCAGAAGCCGATTGAGTTCGTTAATTGGGTGACTCGACACGGGCCCCTTTGGAGTCAGGAAGGGAACGATTACCTGTTCCTGAAGTGGACGGCCACGGAGCCGCGTCCGGCCTTCGAGTTCGCCTTTGTGGACCTGGCGAAGGCTAGCAATTGGGACCAATTTCGAGCGGCGTTGAAGCGCTTCGGTGGGCCTGGACAGAATTTCGTGTACGCCGATGTGGATGGGAACATCGGATACCAGGCCACGGGAAGACTTCCGATTCGGCGAACGTTCGATGGTGACGTTCCTGTAGCGGGCACGGGCGAATTCGAATGGGAAGGATACATTCCGTTCGAAGAGCTGCCGAGCGTCTATAATCCAGTCTCAGGCATCATCGCGACTGCCAATCAGAACCCGTTTCCGCCGTCATTTCCGTATCGCGTGAATGGCAGTTTTGCTTCCCGTTACCGGGTAAAGCAGATTCGCGATCGTCTCGAAAGCAAGCCGAAATGGGAGTCAGGCGAGATGCTGGCGATCCAAAAGGACGTCTATTCAGCACTTCATCACCGGCTCGCGAAAGAGACCGTCGCGGCCTACGAGCGTCGTGGAAAGCGCAGGACGGAGTTGGAGGAAGCGATCAACGTCCTGAGGCAATGGGATGGTCAGATGGACAAAGGCGCCGCTGCTCCCCTGCTGATCACGTACATCTATGACGAATTTCGCCAGGCAATCGGAAATCGAGCGTCTGGTGGCAAGGTGAAAACCTTCGACAACATCTCGGCAGCCCCGGTCATGGAAGCGTTGCTTAGCGATCAACTCGACGGCTGGTTCTCCGACAAAGACGAAGTGCTTCTGCGAAGCCTGATTCAAGCTGTGGAAGAAGGCTCCAAGCGGTTCGGCAGCAGCGTTCCGCACTGGCGTTATGGCGATTACTTGGAACTCACCATTCGTCACCCGATTCTGGGCAACATTCAGTGGATCGGCAAGTACTTCAATGTGGGTCCTGTGCCATTATCGGGAGCCTCGACTACCGTCAAGCAGACATCCAGGACTCTTGGCCCATCAATGCGTTTCGTGGCTGATCTCGGCGATTGGGAGCGATCACAGATGAACCTTACGCTGGGCCAATCGGGACAACCTTTCTCGCCTCATTACAAGGACCAGTGGGAGAATTACTACGTGGGCAAGAGCTTCCCGCTCCCTTTCGCAAAGTATGAAGGCGATGTGCTTCGACTGATGCCGGAGGCCCGTTGAAAAGCGATCGTGGCCCCGTCATTGCGTCGTTGTCGGTTATCGGCGGAGTGCTCGCAACCATTAGCTGTTGTCTCCCGCTACCGGGTTTGGCGCTTGCTGCCGGACTCGCCGGAGCCTCAGCTTTGCTTCAAGAGATCCGGCCCCTGCTGATCGGCCTGTCTCTCTGCGCACTGGCCATTGCCTTCGTCCTGGCCTACCGCAAACGCGCATGCTCCACAACATCTCGAGTGTCGGTTTGGATCGCACTCGCGGTGCTCCTGGTCTCGCTGGTATTCCCCGAGAAGGTCGCCAATGTCATTGCAGGGTCCGCACCTCGAGGAACCGCCGTCGCCAAG
>DASQVJ010000199.1:0-4909 GCA_035640835.1 Bryobacteraceae bacterium | reverse complement strand
AAGAATCCGCCAAAGCTTGTCACTTGGTTGGTTTCGCGCGCGACGCGGCCATCCACCATGTCAAAGATGCCGGCGCCTACAATGACGAGCCCTGCTTGAAAGAAGTGACCTCGGGCTAGTAACACGGCTGCAACGCCGTTGATGACGAGCCCGATGAAAGTAAGAGCATTGGGATGGATGCGGGACAGCGCCAAGCCGCGAACAATCAGCTTTATGATCTTGTTACAACCTAAGCCAATCGCGCGGGTAATCGTCATAGCTACATCCTACTGCGAATCGTGAATGGTGGTCAGCTTGAGGATCTCCATTTCCCGAGTTCCCCCCGGGATGGAAAACTTGACCTCGTCGCCAACCTTCTTGCCCAGAAGACCACGTCCGATCGGCGAGTTGGTGGAGATCAGGCCCTTGCTGACATCCGCCTCCTCGCTGGTGACCAGCTTGTAGGTGATCTCTTCTTCCTTCTTCAGGTCAAGCACGACAACCGTGGAACCAAGTCCAACTTTGTCACGGGGAATCTTCGTGAGATCGATCAGCGACAACTCTGCCAAGCGAGACTTCAGCTGCGCCAGACGCGCGTCGACAAAGCGCTGACGCTCTTTGGCTGCGTGGAACTCAGCGTTCTCGCGCAGGTCACCGTGAGCGCGCGCTCGTCCGATTTCCTTGGGGAGCTCGACGTGCATTTCGTGTTCAAGCACGGCGATTTCGTCTTGGAGCTTTTTCTTGAGTTCTTCCATTTCGGCGGACTGCAAAGGGGAGGGATTCTTTTCAATATTATAACTACTCACGGCCTACTGAAGGTGAACCCCCCGGTAGCTATAGAATGGGCCGTCGTGGAATATCGACAACTTGGCAGGACGGGGCTGACCGTATCGCGCCTGGGTTTCGGCGCGGCAACACTTGGTGACGAGTACGGCGTGACGGATCCGGCGGAATGTCCTCGCGCGGTTCATCACGCGGTAGATCTAGGCATCAACTTCATCGACACGGCGCCTTACTACGGGCGAACGTTGTCAGAGACACGACTGGGCGAAGCGCTCAAGGGGATCCGGCACAAAGTAGTGCTGGCCACCAAGTGCGCCCGCTATGGCAAGGCGGACTTTGATTTCTCGGCGGAGCGTGTGACACGGAGCATCGATGAGTCGCTGCAGCGCCTGCAGACCGACTACGTGGATGTCCTCCATATCCATGATGTCGAATTCGGCGACAAGCGACTGATCATTGAGGAGACCATTCCCGCGTTGCGTAAAATCCAACAGGCCGGGAAGGCGCGCTTCATCGGGATCACGGGTCTTGCCGTCGAGATGTTGAGCGACATCGCAGCCGCTGCACCGGTCGACTGCATGCTGAGCTATTGCCGCTACAACCTGATGAATACCGACATGCACGACGTGCTGGTACCGTTCTGTCAGGAGCAAGGGGTTGGACTGATGAACGCATCGCCGCTGCATATGGGTGTGTTGACGGAAGCGGGACCGCCTGACTGGCATCCGATGACGCCCGACATGAGGACGATCGGGCGAGAAGTGGCCGAACTATGCCGCCAACGAGGGCGCAACGTATCCGAGGTGGCGCTGCGTTTCGCTTTCGACCATCCGTATCTCAGCAGCACCTTCGTCGGCATCAAGACGAGAGCGGAAGTGGACGCCAATCTGCGAGCGATCGAAACGGAGCCGGATCCCGAATTGCTGTCTGAGATCGAGCAACTGGTCAAGCCGATCCGCGGGCGCATGTGGACTTCCGGAAAAGAAGAGAACTATGACAGCATGATGAGGATCAATGTCGCGCACGCAAATTGAAGTGAACGATGCCCTTTCGGCGTATATCACGCAGGTCTCCTTGCGTGATCAGGACCTCTTCCGCAAGCTTCGAGAAGAAACAGCGGCTCTGCCAAATGCAACGATGCAGATCAGCCCGGAGCAGGGGCAGTTCATGCGCCTCCTGATCCAGGCGATCGGGGCCAGGAAGGCGCTCGAGATTGGAGTGTTCACCGGGTACAGCTCGTTATCGGTCGCGCTTGCGTTGCCGCCCAACGGCAAACTGATCGCGTGCGACGTCAATGATTCCTGGACCTCCATCGCCAGGCGTTACTGGGCCGAGGCCGGTGTAGGAGACAAAGTCGAGCTCCTGATTGGCCCTGCTTTGAACTCTCTGGATAAACTGCTTGCCGGTGGACACGAAGGCACTTTCGATTTCGCCTTCATCGATGCAGACAAATCGAACTATGCCCACTACTACGAGCGGGCGCTGCGGCTGGTGCGCAGAGGCGGCGTGATCGCGCTCGACAATATGCTGTGGCACGGCGCCGTCATCGATCCTTCGAAGCAGGACGACGATACTGTCGCGATTCGAAGCCTGAATCTCGCGATCCGCGACGACTCGCGCGTGAATGCGTCGCTGCTGCCGATTGGCGACGGGCTGCTGCTCGCTGTGAAACTCTGACTCGTTTTCAGGCCGGGGTGGCGGGTACGGTCGATGTTTCGCGCTGATAAGGGTGGCTTGCAAAACGGCGAGATACTAGGCCCGGTTTTGCCGGAGGTTCCATGCCGCTTCAGTCGCAACTCTTTAGAGGTGACTCAAAACTAGAAGCCGCCTCTGTTTCGGATAGCGCTCACATTGCGCAAGGCGCGATGGGCGAGCACGTGCGGAAGATTCAGTCGGCCTTGATTCGATTGGATGGCGCTACGATCACCGCGGATGGTTCCTACGGTGCCAAGACGTCGGCCGCTGTGCTCGCGTACAAGAAGAAACGAAACATTATCAACTTCAGTTACCAACGCGAGGCGGACAACATCGTGGGGAAGATGACCATGGCCGCCCTCGACGCCGAATTAGTTGCCGACGAGCTCAAGCCGGTAATCATCCTGCCCATCACTCCTGGGCCCCATGTCCAGCCGAAGTCGGCCCGCAATGGCCTTCTATTGTCGTTCAGCTTAGGCGACAGTTTGCGACTGCAACTCGGGGCGACGCCGGTAAATCCTCCTGTTTCCATCCAACCCACCATCCAGGTGATTCATACAGTAGGTGGGAAAGGAACGATCCAGGTCCAGCAAGGTATCGGCGGTACTCTCTTCCGCGTGCAAGTAGAGACTCTGGTAGGCAAATCAACCACAAAGAACCCGTTTCAGGTAGCTCGACTTGTGGGCGCGAAAGTCTCGGGTGTCGACAACGAAGAGGTCGACGTCAAATTGGACCCGGAGATGTTTACTTTCGATTGCTTGAACTGCGGCCAGACGTTTTTTCAGGTGAAAGGATTTCCCTCGCCGACAAAGCGATCGGCGGTCTTGCACTTGCTGGTGCTCGTGGGTAGCGCAGGTCCGTCGACAGAGGCGTCGAGGCGCCCGGCCCCCGGCTTCAAGGACGGGCTCGTTTCTGAGATTGCGGGTACATTTGGAGGTGCACCTCTGAACCCGCTGCCAGGGCCCAAGATTAATCTCTTTGGTGAAGGCGAGGCGCCGGGTTTTGAGGACTACTCGAGTGATATCAACCACTGCACGGGGCAGAGGAGCCGAGGCTTGGTGTCCGGAAACATCCATCGCCCTTGGACCGCGGATAGCCGGCGGCCACCCGGCATTGCCGACCACGATGTCACGAACATCTTCTCTCGTGGGAGTCCAATCAAGGACGTCACCATCGAGGAGATCAAAAGGATCGCAAAGAGCGGCTGCCGGGTAACCTACACCGAAGCGAGCGGCAAAAGGAACATCGACATTCTGCGTGCTGCATTCATTACCTCGGGCCTAGCGACGTTTGTGGCCGAGGGTCCTATCGGCGAGGGCGGAAACTCGATTGTCTTCAAAATGAACTAACGACTCAATTGCGCCTACTCCTGCAGAAGCTGAAAGCTGCTGGTCATCAGCTTCTCGGCGGGGAGCCACAGCCGTGAGCCGTTGCACCGGCTGAACCCTGTTCGTTCGCTTCAGCTGGATAAGCCGCTTCGACTCTGACTTGGTCCAGGAGCAGAGCGTTTCGAGATCGTCGCGATTTAGACGGGCCTCCGGATGCATTATCGAATATGGGAAACGCGGCATCCGGCCGCTTCGCGCTGCCTCGCACGACGACGCCAGCATGGTGGCGCCAATCTCGGGTTTGCGTCCTGCTCCAACCGACCATTCAGAGAAGTTCAGAGTCTTGCGACCTTTCTGGACATCCTTGTGAATGAGCCAAGACACGGGTGCAAGCCGGCTGTACCAAGGCCAGCGAGTTTCGTGGGAGTGGCAATCGAGGCAAGCGCGACGAAGGAGTCCTTTCACCTTCGCGTCCATCTGCAGGTGCTGCTCAAAGCTGCGCTCGCGATGGATGGCCGGATTCCTGGTGATGCCCATCGAGAGCAGCTGAACTACCACGAGGGGCACCACTGAAATAGCTGCAATCTTCCAACGCGACTTCAAAACTTCCGACCTCCAGCTTCATGCTAGAGGCGGACGGCCGAAGAAGTCGTTGGCGAGTTGTGAACGTTTTGTTGAGAGTCGAGCGGCAGACGCATGCGGAAATGAGCACCCTCATGCGAATTTTCTACGAGCCATAGATCGCCGCCGTGACTCAAAACCGTTTGCCGTGAAAGTGCGAGACCGAGGCCAAGGCCATTCTTCTTACCGTCACTCACAAAGGGTTCGAACAAACGTGCGCGTACTTCGGCGGAAACTCCTGGTCCGGTGTCGAGGATGTCAACTTGAGCATAAGACTCGTGCGCCTTTGCCGAAATCCTGATTTCACCGCCCCCGGACTTGAAGGCCTGCACCGAGTTCGTGATCAGATTGGCGAACACACGTTCCATGCGGGCTCGAGCTAACGGTACCTCGAGGTCATCCGGGATCGATATCTGCACGTTGACTCGCGCGGACTCAGCCAGCGACCGAAGCGGCTCGTAAGCAGCGCAAACCACGTCACCTAAGCGGCATAGCTCGGTTCG
>DASQVJ010000198.1:0-9263 GCA_035640835.1 Bryobacteraceae bacterium | reverse complement strand
AGCAGCCCATGCTTGCGCCAGGCAGGCATGGCGGCGAGGAACTCGCGCGTGTTGCGCTCGGGATCCCACTTTTTCGTATCCGGGTAAGCCCAGCGGCCGACGGTTTGCGGGTTGCGGTCGTCGAAGACGCCCTGCACCATCCGCGAGTTCAGGAGCAAACCTTCGATGCGGGAACCGCGCCAGGTACGGCCCGCGTAGGTGGATTTGCCGTTGACGTGGAAATCCTGGCCTTTGGTGATGACAACTGTCCTCTTTTGCGCTGCGAGGGGGGCCGCGAGGGCTGAGATTATAACGCTTCGACGAGTGAGGAGACGCATGTTCGACCGTGTAAACTATCACAGTCGATATGCCCACCGGTCGCATTCCAACTCCACTGTCTGAGGACCGCTGTTACGCAATCGTCATGCCTAAATCAGAACGTTACAAAGTTGTCGTTTTGAGATGGCGCATGTTCGCAAGTGGTTGATACTGAAGCAAAAATAACTCGCCAAACATCTTGGCGAGACGCTGGGATTCCTATGCTAGACTAGGGATCCGCAGAAGGACAAACGACAGACTGAGCCTCGGTTTTCGCTCCCTCCCCCCGGGGAAAAAAATCGACCGACACGCACGGGAGACCTGTACTTTTCCACAAGTAAGGAAAAGTTGTGGGAAACCTTTGTCCGCCTGACTGGTACGCACACGATGACAAACGCCTGGGACCAAATCAAACAAAATCTCTCTTCCAAACTTAGTTCAGAGGCCTTCCAAAACTGGTTCGCACCGACAACGGGGGAAACGATCGATGGTGATCGAATCACAGTCACCGTTCCGAACACGGCCACCAAAGAATGGGTAGAAGGCGAATACGCCGATTGCATCCGCAACGCGATCCGTGAGCTGCAGCTTCCGGTGAGAACGGTCGAGTTCTCGGTAACTGGTCAAAGCGAAGTCTCCAGCGCAAACCAGGCGCTCGGGGACAGCTTCTTCCAATCGTCGACGGTGCAGCTAAACCCGAGGTTCACGTTCGAAAACTTCGTGGTGGGTTCCTGCAACCAGTTCGCTCATGCCGCAGCTCAGGCAGTGGCGACGATGCCGTCGAAAAGCTATAACCCGCTCTTCATCTACGGCGGCGTGGGCATGGGCAAGACGCACTTGATCCATGCTGTGGGCCGGTTGTTGTCGGAGCGGTTCGCGGGCATGCGCATCGTGTATACCACGAGTGAGAAGTTCATGAACCAGATGATCCATTGCATCAAGCTGGATCGCATGCCGCACTTCCATCAATATTTCCGCTCTGCGGACGTGCTGCTGGTGGACGATGTCCAGGTTCTCGGCGGCAAGGAGCGAACGCAGGAAGAGTTCTTCCACACGTTCAACGAACTCTACGATCACCAGAAGCAGATCGTGATATCGAGCGACTCGTCTCCGAAGGAGATCTCGGGGCTGGTGGAGAGGCTTCGATCACGCTTCGAATGGGGCTTGATGGTGGATGTTCAGCCTCCCGATCTCGAGACGAAGATGGCCATCCTCGACAAGAAAGCCGAGCAGGAAGGCATCCACCTTGCAGAGGACGTGCGCATCTTCATCGCGACGAAAACGAAGAGCAACGTGCGCGAGCTGGAAGGCGCGCTCGTGAAGCTGCTGGCGTACTCGTCGGTCACGAAGACGGAAATCAACCTGTCGATGGCGCAGCAAGTCTTGAGACACCTTCTGCAGGGCTCTGACAAGCGCGTCACCATCGAAACGATCATACGGGCCGTCGCGGACAAGTTCTCGCTGCAGCCGGCGCAACTTCGGATGAAGACGAATCAGCGGCAGATTGCCTATCCACGCCAGATCGCGATGTATCTCGCCAAGGAACTCACGCAGGCTTCGTTGCCGGAGATCGGGCGGGCGTTCAGCGGGAAACATCACACCACGGTCCTCCACTCGGTGACCAAGATCGAGCAGCAGCGCCAGAAGGATCCAGATTTGAACAGAATGATCCACCAGCTAATCGACACGATCAGCTAGGGTTAGCGACATTTCCACCGCGGGGGTTGCCAGGAGCTTGAGGAAAGCGGTGCAGAACCGGATACCAGGGGCCGTTTTCGGTGTTTCGCAACCGCGTTTCCCACACTTCGGGCAACCAAGAACCGTTCGTTTTTTGTATAATTTAGAGAGATTCTCACATTTCCACAGGCCCTATGAATGGTGTTCTAAACCGTTCTTAATTCATTAAAAGCCTACGAATACGAAGAAGGGTAGGAAAGCGAGACAAACGATGGAATTCACGGTAGCCAAGTCGGACCTTGTTCGTGAGCTGAACCTATCGCAGGGCGTGGTGGAGAAGAAGACAACCATCCCGATCCTGTCGAACGTGCTGATGGAGACGGACGGTGAGAGAATCCTGCTCACTGCCACCGACTTGGAACTCGGCATCCGATGCTCGTTCCCTGCGAAGGTGAACCGGCAAGGCGCCGGGACGATTCCGGCTCGAAAGCTGCTCGATTATGTGAGGCTGTTGCCGGAGGCGAACATCCAAGTCAAGTTCGCCGACAATCAGTGGGCGAATCTGCTGTGCGGGCGATCGAAAACGCGCATCGCCGGCATGTCGCGGGAGAGCTTTCCGGAGCTCCCGAGGATGCCGGAGACGATTGCCGAGGTGCGGGCAGGGCTTCTGGCCTCGCTGATCGGTAAAACGATCTTCGCGATCTCTTCTGAGGAATCGCGCTTCACGCTGAATGGAGCGCTGCTGCTGTTTCGAGACGACCGGATCACGATGGTAGCCACCGATGGACACCGGCTGTCGCTCGTGGAAAGCGAGGCGGGACAAACGGTGGGAACCGACTATCGAGCGCTGCTGCCCCGGAAGGCGATGGCGGAGATTCAAAGGCTGGCGCAGGATTCGGGTCCTGAGGCGATGATCCGGTTTGCCGGGGATGAGAACCACCTGTTCTTCCAGTTGGGCGACCGCTTGCTGCTGAGCCGCAAGCTGACGGGCAACTTTCCCGACTACGATCGGGTACTTCCGAAGGAGCATCCGCATCAAATAGTATTGGGGCGCGATGAGCTGCGGTCGGCGATCGAGCGCGTGGCTCAGTTTTCGGACGAACGGTCGCGATCGATTCGTCTTCAGTTCGCACCCGGCGAGCTGAAGGTTTACTCTTCGCTATCGGAGACAGGCGAGAGCGAAGAAAGTGTGCCTGCCGAGTACGCAGGTCCAACCGTGGAGATCGGTTTCAACGCTCAATATCTGTTGGACTTTTTGCGGGCGGTTGGAGAGGACAGCGTCAGCTTCCACTTCAAGGACCCCAATAGCGCAGGCGAGATGCGGCCCGCTCCAAAGGTGGAAGCCGACGACGCCTCGAAGCTTACGTATCGTTATGTGATCATGCCGATGCGCATTTGACCCCGGCACTGCAACGTGAAGGGTTTTCCGAAATAGGTTCTATGGCAAGTAGAGAAGCGATGGCAGAAGTTTATGATTCGAGCAGCATCAAGGTTCTAGAAGGTCTCGAAGCAGTTCGCCTGAGACCCGCGATGTACATCGGATCGACAGGTGAGGCGGGGTTGCATCACCTTGTCTACGAGGTCGTGGACAACTCGGTGGATGAGGCGCTGGCCGGCTTCTGCGACACGATCAACGTAACGATTCACGTTGACAATTCGATCACCATCGAAGACAACGGACGCGGTATCCCGGTGGACATGCACAAGGAAGAGGGCGTGCCTGCGGCGCAGGTGGTGCTCACCAAACTCCACGCGGGCGGGAAGTTCGATTCCAACAGCTACAAGGTATCCGGCGGACTTCACGGCGTGGGCGTTAGCTGCGTGAATGCTCTCTCGGAAGAGTTCTCAGTAGAGATCTGGCGTGATGGAGGCGTTTGGGAACAGGAGTACTCAAAGGGCGCTCCGCTGGGTCCACTCGTGCGCACCGGTAAGGCCGGCAAGAGAACGGGCACGAAGATCACTTTCAAAGTCGACACCACGATCATGGATGCGCACGTGTTCAATTTCGACACGTTGGCGCAGCGCTTGCGCGAGCTCGCGTTCCTCAACAAGGGTCTGAAGATCACGCTCGTGGACGAGCGAGAAGATCCTGTCAAGACACACGAGTTCCTGTACGAAGGCGGCATCGCCGAGTTTATTCGTCACCTGAATCGTGGCAAGAGTGTTCTGCACGAGAAGCCGATTCACTTCGAAGCCGAGCGGGAGATGCCGAATGGCGGAACGCTGACGATGGAAGTGGCGCTACAGTATAACGACAGCTACTCGGAGACTCTGTTCAGCTTCGCGAACAACATCAACACCGTTGACGGCGGCACGCACTTGAGCGGCTTCCGCTCCGCGCTTACCAAGCGCATCAACGTAGCCGGACAGGATGGGGGGTTGTTCAAAGAGAAAGAGAATCTGTCCGGCGATGACGTTCGTGAAGGTCTCACCGCTGTGGTCAGCGTGAAGCTGCCGCAGCCGCAGTTCGAAGGTCAGACCAAGGGCAAGCTGAATAGCGATATCGGCGGGTTTGTCTCCACCTTCGTCTACGACAGGCTGGGTGAGTACTTCGATAAGAACCCGTCGGTAATGAAAAAGATCGTCAGCAAGGCGATCGATGCCGCGCGTGCACGGGAAGCGGCCCGTAAGGCTCGCGATCTGACGCGTCGTAAGGGTGCGCTGGATTCGGGCGGATTGCCGGGCAAGCTGGCGGACTGCTCAGAAAAGGATCCGGATCGTTGCGAGCTGTTCCTGGTGGAAGGCGAATCGGCAGGCGGAACGGCCAAGGGCGGACGTGACCGGCGCTTCCAGGCGATTCTCGGCTTGAAGGGAAAGATCCTCAATGTCGAGAAGGCGCGCTACGACAAGATGCTCGGACACGAGGAAATCCGGAACATGATCACGGCGATCGGCACGGGCATCGGCAAGGACGATTTCAATATCGCCAGGCTGCGGTACGGCAAGATCATCATCATGACGGACGCGGACGTCGACGGCGCGCATATCCGGACGCTGCTGCTGACGTTCTTCTTCCGGCACATGCAGGAGCTGATTTCTCGCGGTCACGTATTTGTCGCGCAACCGCCGCTCTATCGCCTGAAGAAGGGCAAGAGCGAGAAGTACATCAAGGACGACAAAGAGTTCACCAACGAAGTGCTGCGGCGCGCCATGGACAATGTGGCCGTCGAGGTGAAGAATGCAGCCGGGCAACCGGTGAAGCTCGAGGGAGGTGAGCTGAAGCGCTTCCTGCTACACCTTGACGAGCTGCAGCAGGTACACGGTCAGGCGGAACGCAGGCTGCGCGATTCGCGTGTGGTGCATCTGCTGATGCGCCCTGAATTCACCATCGACCAGAAGACAGACTTCGCGGATCGGGCCAACGTGGAGCCGATCTTTGAAGAGCTGAAGAGCATGAAGATCAACGCGAGGCTCGACTTCGATGAAGCGCACTCGCTGTGGACGATCGCGTATCGGGATCACAACAACGCGGAACGATTTATCGGGCATGAGCTGGCCCAGCTGCCGGAGTACAAGAGGCTCCGCTCGCTGGCAAAGACAGTCCAGGAATACAATCATCCGCCGTTCTCGGTGGTGAAGGATGGGACCTCGGACTCCATTGTTGATTGGAGTGCCTTGTTAGCTCACGTGAAGGAAGAGGGACTCCGAGGCGTCGACAAGCAGCGCTATAAGGGTCTCGGCGAGATGAATGCCGAGCAGCTCTGGGAGACCACGATGAATCCGGAGAAGCGCACGCTGCTGCAGGTGAAGCTGGAAGACCTGGTGCAGTCGGAGGAAATCTTCTCCACGCTGATGGGCGAGAATGTGGAGTCGCGGCGCAAGTTTATCGAAGACAATGCGCTGGATGTCCGCAACCTCGACGTATAAAGCCGACCTGCTTCAAGGCTGGGGTTCCTGAATGCGTCGCGCCAGTTGCGCGGCGACACGTCTGGGCACCAGGCGTGTACCGAGCCTTAGAACGTTGTTCCGAAAGCCGGGGATCACGACGGTCTTGCCTGCCATGAGGCCGTCGTACCCGGCTTTTGCTACATCTGCGGCGTTCAGTACGTTTCGAGCAAACAGAGGGGTGTTGGTTGCTCCGGCTCTGGCCGCGAAGTCTGTTGCGGTTGCTCCGGGGCAAAGGGCTGTGACGGTGATCCCCTGGTCGGCGTACTCGAGCGCGATCGCTTCGGACCAGTGCAGCAGATACGCCTTCGTCGCATAGTAGGAAGCCATCAGAGGGCCCGCCTGGAACGCGGCCGTCGACGCAACGTTCAACACTTTGCCGCTGCGACGCTCCACCATCGCGGGCAGGAGCAGCTTGGTCAAGCGGGTCGGTGTGACCATGTTGAGCTGCAGCATCTCGAGCTGTTCCTTGTCATCGTTGTCGAGGAACTTACCGTGCAGTCCGAAACCGGCGTTGTTTACCAGGATGTCGACCTCGAGTTGCCGAGCATTCAGCTGATCCACGAGGGCATCCGCAGCGCCGTGTTGTGCAAGATCGAGGGCGATCGTTTTCACATCGACACCCTTCGCACGAAGTTCGCTCGAGAGCTGGTCGAGCTTGGCCGCCGTGCGTGCGACTAGTATCAAGTCGTGACGGTGTTCGGCGAAGATCCGCGCGAGCTCCAGGCCAAGTCCGCTCGAGGCGCCGGTAATGAGGGTCCACACGGATCCAGTATCGGCTGCGAGTGTTTAGAAATGAAAGATGACGTTGATACGGCTGGCGACCGGTTTGCCGTCGAGGGTTGCGGGCTTGAAGCGCCACTGACGAATCGCGTCGATGCTTGCCTGGCGCAGGCGGCTGTCAACGTTCTTGCTGAGCACCTTTGCACGCTCCACCCGGCCGCGTTCGTCGATGTGCACTCGCACGACGATCGGCGGCGAGTTTCGAACGAGACTCTGAAGTTTGATCGGGTACGCGGGGTTGACCTGCTTGGCTGAGGTGGCAGGCGAATAGCTCTTGCCTCCCCGGAATCCGCGCTGAAGCTTCCGGACTCCGGGAATGCCATTCCAAAGGCGCTTCAAAACAGGCTCGGGGACTGTCTCCAACGTCACCTTGCGTGGACTGAACCACTCCTGCTGTTCAGCAGGGGCGGATGGTGTCTGGGTCGTGCTCGCTGCTGCCTTCGGATCGGCCGGCTTGACCGGTGGCGGCGGATTTCCCGGCGAAGCGCCGGGCTGTTTCGACCGATCGATAGCCGGTGGCTCGCCGATTGGCTCGGATGCGGTGGTTTTATCCGGATCAGAGGGCTGAGAGTGTGAAGGATTCGATGGATCCTTTCCGGGTTCGATGGTGTCTCCGAGCACCGTCACCGGATCGGAGCTGCGAGTTTTCGTCACCTCGATGGGCCCCTGCGAAGGAATGGCTCGATGCCACTGGAGGTAAGCCACAAACAATAGCAGCGCGACCACAACCGCCGCGAGCGCAAGCACTCGTCCTTGTCGATTGGCAATCGTAGGTGCCGGGTCGGGCAGGGCTCGAGCAGCGGGGGTTCCTGGCTCGGCGACGATGACGAACTCGGATTCCTCTAGCACCTGCTCGCGAAGGGGAAACTCAATCTCTCGCTCGAACCCGGTCGTCGTGTGACGAAAGAGCGTTGCCGTCGAGATACCACGAAGCGTGGGCTGGACGGTCAGCAGAGCGCCTCCCTGCTTCGGTTCTATGTTGTGCCAGAACTCGTGATCGTCGACGGTGGGAGCAGGCTCGGTTCGTGTGTGGCTGCGAAAGATTCCGACAATGTTGGTGCGGCCGGCCGGCAATTGCTGGCTGAGGCGCTGCTGATCCGATTCGGAGATACGGAAGTCGGGACCGAAGGAGTAATCAGTGTCGAAGACGACTGCATCTTCGACCACGATGATGCGCCCAGAGGAACTAGCCTCTGTGTGGCCCGTGAGCCACCCACCGACCTCGAGTCCGCGACGAGGTACAGCTCTCAGGCCGCCCGCGCCGAGTTCCTCGAGCTTTTGTAAAACGGCTATGTCGATGAGATAAGTGAGAGGATGCCCCGGAACCGTATGAGCGAGGAAGCGCCTATCTTTCGAGACCGACGGTCCCGGTTTGGTCACCGGCTCGTGGGCTGTTGGATTCAAGGGTAGCTCCCTTCGTCTATTTTCTCGTAGTTTCGCCGTGAATCGATCGAGAAAAAGGGAGAGCCACCTTACGATAGCTCTCCCTTCCTTGGATTCAACAATTTACGAGCTAGATTCAGCTATTTACTTCGCTGTGAACCGGTGGTCCCGGCGGCAGTGGTGCCGGAAGAGCCCGTGGTTTGAGTCGATTGCGAGCTGGCCGTGGTCCCGGTGCTGCTTTGCGAACTCCTGTCGTCGCCCCCACCGGACGATTGCCAGCCGCCCTTCGCGCGCAGGTTGTTGTGAACCTCTCGCACGCCCGGGACCTGCTCGGCAACATCCTCGGCGAGACGCTTAGCGCGGCGCTCGTCCACCGTGCCGCTCAGGGTGACTTCGGCATTCATCACGATGACCTCAATGTCGCTGGCGTCGATCTCGGGGTGTTCATACAGCCGTTCGTTGACATCCTCGCGGATGCGATCGTCCGAGCGTCGCCAGTTTTTCGGACCTTTGCCGACGTGGCGGCCCATTTGAGTTCCCATGTAAGAACCCATACCGCCGCCGTAGCTGCCGACTTCTCCGCCGAACTGTCCGCCGCCCCAGCTCGTGTCGGGTTGACGTTGGCCCCACTCTCTGCCGGCCATTGTGGAGCCGTAGCCTAAACTTTGACGGCTTTCGCTGCCGTAGTGCTGTCCGCCTTGCGTGCCGAACCCGGACTGTCCATAGCCGCCTTGGCCCGCGGTGCCTTGTCCGTAGTAGCTGCCGGACCCTTGGCCGTAGTAGGATCCGGGTTGCTGCGAGCCGCTGTAGCGGTAGCCGCTTTCATACTGCGACGGGTAGCTGCCGTACTGGCCGGATCCCCAGCCTCCGCCAGAGCTACCGGAGCTTGGTCCGTATTGTGATCCCTGACCAGAACCGAAGCTCGGATTCTGGCCATACTGACCGCCGTAGCCGAACGATCCACCTTGCTGGTAGTCGCTGCCGCTACGTCCGAATCCACCCTGGCTGCTACCGAAACCGCCTTGGCTACCTCCATACTGGCCACCGTACTGGCCGTAGCCGCCTTGGCCGTAATCGCTTCCGCGCTGGCCGAAGTCGCGTCCGCCTTGGCCGTATCCACCTTGCGAGCCGCCTTGGTTCGACCCGGTCTGCGACCCTGAGTACCCGTAACCGCTGCTCATGCTTCCGACGCTCGGGTATCCGGCCGACTGACCGAAGTGCTGTTCTCGACCGTAGTC
>DASQVJ010000197.1:0-3662 GCA_035640835.1 Bryobacteraceae bacterium | reverse complement strand
TGGTGAAGAGGGTCACTGTGCACGCGTCGACAGCTCAGGAGTTTACTCTTCCAGCTTCCGTGATGGCTGTAACCGCGATGCAGATGATCGGCCATCTGCCGCCGGAATGCCGCTGCGATCTCTTTGCCCGAGTCGCTTCTGTTCTTTGCCCGCGAGGGTTATTTGTAGTGCATCTGCAAGACCCCCAAGAGCCTACTCAGATTCCCCTCACCAAGTATGTTGAAAGTCGACTCGGAGAACACATGTACGAAGGTTGGGCAGAGGCGCGCCGCGCTGGCGGCGAAACGATGGAATGGACCATGCACTATCGAGTCCTGGCTGGAAAGCGACTGATTCGGGAGGCTCAGGCGAGCTTTCGCTGGTGGACCATGGGATCGGAGCAGCTCATCCGTGAAGGTGAAAGCGCTGGGCTCGTTGTGCGGGAGCGAGAGTCGAATCTGTTCACGCTAGAGAAAAAGTCTGATTAGCCAACTTCTTGTTGTCTCAGGACTCGACCGTGTACCTGATCAGACGATGCTGCGTCACACCGGATTCTTCGGACGCATGGCATGTCAACCGTTGCTGCCAGACGTTGTGTACGGTCCTGTACTCGATGCGATGCTTCGAGCCATCCGCACGTGCTTCAAAAACGACCGTAGTTATGTCACCAGAGACATGGGGATTGCCGAGAGGCTTAAACGCCGTAAACCCAACGACCCCTGATTCCCTTCGCAGGAAGTACTCGGCTGCCTGGACAGCACGGCGGTAACCCGATCGTCCGCGGTAGCCGGGCAGCCAAAGCTGACCGGCGTCAGACGCGCGGAGTAAGTCGCCCACATCCTCCGGACGTACCCGGCCGTAGTAAATACCGTGCGGCATCAGCACCACGTTTGCCGCGAAGCGGTCCCCGCCGACATGTGAGCACTGCCAGGCCCGCTCTGGCGCCGCGTCCCGCAGGGCACACCACACCGCGTTTCCAAACTTGGCACAACACCGATCGTGTCGGGCGTGAGTGCAAACGGCGAACAAATTCCCAACGACCGGCTCACCGGGGCCCGTGATCGCCGTGACTTGCTCGTAATTTGTCAGTAAATGCTGCGAGATCGACGGAGATTCAGGCGAGGAGTCCACTGTGAAGGCACGCAGCGGACCACCCTCCCATTTGTGTTCTTGTCTGATGAGCAGGCTCCGATCCCATCGCGTTCGAAGCATATGCTCCCGAACGGCAGGCGATAGCAACCGGCTGTCCTCAACTGCATTTCTACGCCATGCGCCTGGATACTCGAGTAGAAGCCAGGAGCGAAGGTGCGCAACGGTCCCGAAGATCTCTTCGCCGTTCTTCTGCGATTCAAGCGCACAGAAGAAGCGTTCTCCGCCAGCCATGATCACCGGATAACGACCAGTCCGTTGACCGCAAGCTCCTTAAGGAAAGCACGAATGACGGCAGGGCTGAGCATATCTCCTTGGATGCTCTCCAACTCGGACTGGCTGCATTCGCTCCCCGGCATCAGCAGCTCGAGCAGTGGACGCGCCTCCCGTCGAAATTTCCAGCGGCGGCCCAGGGTTGCTATCGAGATCTGATCACCACTTATTTCAATCGGAATGTTCCCCCTTGGAATCCACCGCACCGTATAACTGCCGTCCGGAATCAGGCCAGGTGTCGCGGACCAGGGAAGTGCGAACGAGGGACGCGCCTTCGCCGTGCGATCGAGGTGCGCCAGGTATTCTTCGAGCAATTCAGGTTGCCACGCGTCCAGAATCGCTTGACGGAGAAGTTCGGCGTGCGCGCGCATTGCAGCCGGACCTTGCAGGTGCGGGAGATCCTGCCGGGCGACCTCAGCATCTCGAAGCCGATCCACAAACCAGGACAGAAAATCAATGCCGGTAGGATTGTTGATACCGACAGTCAGGTGCAGTGTGGGCTCATCAAGCGGCGTTGCTACATGCCACCAGCCGCGAGGAATATACAGTAGATCGCCATCCTCGAGCAGTCCATCCCACAGAACTTCTGATGGAGGATCGACGGCCGGCTCCGAGTCGCGGGCAAGCGGCCACGGCCTCGTCATGCCATATACCTTCCAGTGCTTCCGCCCGGCTACTTGCAAAATGAAAACGTCGTGATCGTCCCAATGGAGATCGAAGCCGTGCGAAGTTCGCCAGCCGGAGTATGAATTGACTTGGACCCGGACTCGAAAGGTCTGCTCGAGCGACTCGGCAAGCCGCCGTATGGGCCGGTGCAGTTCATCAACGTTGTCGAGTACAAGTGTGGCTCCTTCGCGCAGCTCAGAGGTCAATGCTGCGGCGTTCAGGCGCGGTATGGGACTCCCGCTCTTGCGACGGTTCGGCTGGTAAGAGACGTACCGATCTGGCGGTACCGGCTTACCTTCGCGCGTGAGACGGAGCCGAGGGGGATCGAGCCTGTGCTGCTCGAGGATGTCGTTCAGCACAGGCCACGGAAGCAGAGACGCGAACTTGCCTGGCGTTCCGCGAACGTGTACAAAGCTCCGGCCGTAGTCACGGGCCAAAAACTGATCGGCAGAGACTGGGTTGAGCAGCGCCTGTAGATCGTATTCCAATGACTGCACCGGCAAAGTGGCCGAATGTTGATGAGCGGGCTGGCTCAATCCTTGCCGTCCGTGTCCCGCGAGTCGTCGCCGCGGTCACCTTTGTCCGTCGTATCCGTGTCGGCCTTGTCGGTGGAATCGTCGTCGCCTTTGTCGGTCGAATCGTCGTCACCTTTGTCGCGGCCGTCGTCGTCTCCCGTGTCTTTCATCCGGCGTTCGGGATCGCTACCGAGTGGTTCCGATCCGATGAACAGGCCTGACCCGTCTTGCATCTCAAGTTCGTCTTTTTTCATTGTTCCTCGCTGCGTGCTTTGGACTCAGTAGGACGCCGAAAGTTTCAAGCGTCTTGGTTCGCCCGGCTAACTGCCCTCCTGGTGGGACATCGGTCTCCGTTCGCGGGCTCGTGGACTGGGCGAGTGCACCGATGGCGAGCTGCTCACTGCTAATTCGTTCGAGTGCAACCCAATCTGCCGATCACGCGGTATCAGACCAGCTCGCCAGGCTCAAGGTCCACTCTACTAGAGTGAGCGTTGTTAAAGTTCTCAAACGAACTAGAAACCCAGTTCAGTCAAACCCGCGTGATCATCCGGACGGCGACCAAGCGGCCATTGATATTTCCTATCGGCTTCCCGAATGGGAAGGTCATTGATGGAGGCAAATCGCAAACGCATCAGACCCCCCTCATCGAACTCCCAGTTTTCATTCCCGTACGAACGAAACCAGTTCCCAGAATCGTCGTGCGACTCGTACGCGAAGCGGACTGCGATTCGGTTGCCGCGGTAGGCCCACAGTTCCTTAATGAGACGGTAATCGAGCTCTCTCGACCATTTACGCTTCAGAAACGCGATGATCTCTTGCCTTCCGTTCGCGAACTCTGCCCGATTTCGCCAGCGGGAATCCGGCGAATAGGCGAGAGCAACTTTCTCTGGCTCGCGACTATTCCAGGCGTCCTCCGCGAGTCGCACTTTCAGCGTCGCCGATTCGAGAGTGAATGGCGGAAGGGGTGGACGTGTTTCGACCTTGCTCGTTTCAATTGACATGACTAACTCTCGGCCCGCATGTCTGGTGCCAACTTTCTGGAGTAACTGGAACAAGACGCCTGAATAAAACGAGGTTGGT
>DASQVJ010000196.1:0-4906 GCA_035640835.1 Bryobacteraceae bacterium | reverse complement strand
GATCTGTCAGGTGCGACACACAGGTCGGCAATGGATCTTCCGCAGCGATATTCAGCCGTACTCCTTCGAAATTGTTCGTCCTGAATCTACTATTGTCCCGCTATCTTTCAATCGTATGAATCGCGTGTAAGGCGACTTTTTTATTGACATGGGGAGCCATGTTCGTGATAAAGTTTTGCCATTATGCGAACACGAGCATGGTTATTGTCTGCCGGTATTCGGTTGCTTCCGGCGATATCTACTTCGGCTTTAGTACTACGCATATTTCTTGCCAGACTCGCGATGCCTCCGAACGCGCGAAGCTAGCAAGTTTCGATCTGCTCTTTCGGAACGTGGCAAAATCACAGCAACAGACGGCTGTGCAGACAGCATTTCCACCCGCGGAAGCGAGGAAACATCTGCAAACTGTCTACGACGTTGACTTCGGAACCCTCGACATCCTCATACAGCAAGCCGTGGCATACACGGAGGCTGTTGCCGCGATCGACACGGCTGCCGGCCGAATCATCGAGTCCACGAAGCAGAAGTATCGCGTCAGTACACCCGTAGGGCGCACGATCACCCATGTGGCTCCACCTCCGCCAGAACTCGCAAACCTTCAGACGGAAAAGGACAACTTGATCCGAAGAACGCTTTCTTCGATTGAAACTGCGATAGGCCCCGCACAGTTGGAATACATCACCTATCGATTAATGGGTCAAATCTCGATCCGCTCTGCAAGGGCCAAATAAGGATAACCGGAGGGGAGCACCACAATGACATTGCACACTGGCGCATTTTTGATCCTTGGGATCGGGCTGTTCGTTGTCCCTGTCAACAGTCAGACTATGTACATTTATTCCGATATCGCTGTTGACGAGTCAACGGGAAACGTAACAATAAACGCATCCACATCAACCGATTACAATTCGGCGTACTACTACGACATCGGTGTCCAGACGGAGCTAACGGTCCAGCCAGAAGGGTCCGGTAGTTACAAAGCCTGCATGGGTGGCACGTCATCTAACACCTATTTCACGTCGCTTCCGCCATGCACAATTAACGTGGGCTCACAGTCTGCGGACCTGAATTTGGAGACGTTCCACTGGCTGAGTGTGACGTACTTCTATTATCAGTTGCTACCCTGCTCATGGGAGTGTAACTACTACGGCGACTATTACGGTTTTAGTCTCATCAGCACGCCTCCTTCATATACGGATAACCAGTACTTTTACGCACCGGGGACGGCTACGCCGGTCGCTCAGCAAAATGCGAAGTCTGGGTGGATCCAGAGGTCCAAGCGTAAAGGTGTTTGCTTCTATCCAACATCTGAGGCGACAACATCGAGCGGATGGAGTGCTTATCATCCTTATGTCGGACAATTCTTGCAGAGTCTGAACGGAGGCAGTTTTAACGGCCGGAACGTCCAGGAGGTGTTCACCGGTACCGCGGTCGATCAATGCTGGCGTCCCCAAAATGGTGGGCAGCCACTGGCGAACCCCATTACCGGATTGTGGTCTGTCAGATACATCAAGGCGCTGAACGCCAGCGGCACTGATTCTACGTTCCTGTTTCTGCAGGACAATGCATGGGGTTACGATAATGTTGGGTTTTATGGATCAGCAAATACGATCCTCTACAATTACGTGACAAACATGCGACCGACAAACGGGACCTGTATGATCAGCTTCAATCAGAATATGTATATGTACTGCAGTACGGTACCCGGACCTGGGCAGTACTACGTGACCAACAACCCGCTTGCGTTGTACATCAGTGCCACTCCTTCTAATGCATCGCTAACTAGTAGCAGAGGTAGCGCTTCCATGGTTCGTCAGTATCCGTAATCAGGAGTTTGTCCGATGTCAAATACGCTTATCCGAGCATCAGTCGTCTCTGTTTTGCTCACGATCATACCGCTCTGCGGGCAGCCCCAAGCTCCTCTGGTTGTGAACCGGACGGGTGTGCGCTCGTTTGCCGAGGCCATTCGTCAGTTGCGCGAAAAAACAGGATGGCTGGTTTCACTCGAAGAGCCGGTCTGGCCGTCAAAGGGGCGCGCTAGCAACCGCACACTCATCGACTCGCAGGGCCGACAAGTGGAGCCGCCAGACGAAGAACGAATTCAGATCGATCTACCGACCCTCAGTGGAGCCACTGCGCGACACGACTCGATGGCTCGGCTATTATCAGCCTACAATGCCCAGAATACGTCTAGAGCATTCAAGATCGAGAACATCGGCTCCAGGATAATTATCGTTCCGGAAAGGCCGGCAGTTGCTTTACTATCCACACCAATCTCCATTCCTGTGGCTACACGGGCACCCTCCGAGCACGTGACCGAGCTGTTGAAAGCGGTCACTGCGCAATCCGGCATTCCGACCAGTTTGGACACGGCAGCATTCGGTTTTCAGTTTGATCTCGGATACAGCGGCAAAGAACACGGAATCTCGCAATGGGGTGCCACCTCTAAGCCTGCCCGTGAGGCGCTCGCCGACTTCCTCGATGGATCCGTAACATCTACCGTGTGGCAGCTCGACTGTCAGGTCGGGATCACCCCCACCCCAGGACATTGCATTCTGTCCCTGATGCCGATTACGATCGAGGTCAAAGATCGCGGTGGTAAGCTTACCAAGCGAACGCTGATTTTCGACCGAGGTGGGGCAGAAATACCGCTGCCGCCGCCACCGCCACAGTAGTCGATTCCGAATAGCGGAAATATGGCATCGGTTCTTCACAACGCGAGCATGGCGTTGGAGACCGATGGTCCGTTCTGAGCCCTCTTGGGATGTGAGCGGGCAGCATTTGCGTCATCAAGTGCTGCCCTTACGCCACGCTCACCCGCACCGTCGCACTCGTCGGTCGCTCGCCCACAGGGATCATCGTGAGCACCGAGGCACGCTTGTTCCTCTCCGCGCGAATCGTGCCGATCCGAATCACCGCCATATCCCCCGACTTCTGGTTCAGCACGAGCGCGAATCCACTATGCGGCGTGACCGCCACGAACCTCGGATCCGAACCCACCGGCGCGATCGCGATCACCTTCCGTGTCGCGATGTCCATGATGCTGACGTCCCCGGCGCGCGGGTTTGTGATGAACAGATACTGCTCCGACGCCGCCATCGGCCCTGGATCGCTTCCCGCAAGCACAGTCTCTGCGACCTCCGGGAACGGATACGGGTACACAACCACCGCAGCATCCGCGCCTTCCCCCGTTACGAACAGTTGTCCACTATCGAGGTTGAAGCAAAGGTTATCCGGGCGGACCGCCAGCGGCAAGCTCGAGATCACACGACCTCCCGGCATCTGCAAAGAGGTCAGCACCCGATCCTTCACATTCGCCACCAGCAACACATTCCCGTCCGATCGAAAGCGCACCGTCGACGGCCAGCCGCCCAGCCTCACGACCGTCGACACCGCCGCCTGCGACACATCGAACAGGGTGACCGCGCCGTCTTGTGCATGGCTCACCGCTGCGTGAGGCTTCCGAGGCGAGATATCGAAATCCGTCGAATTCGGCGGGATCGAGAACTGGCCGACCACCCGCATCTCTTCAGGGGAAACTCGAATCAGCTTCCGACTAAGAGTCGACAAGACCCAAAGTGCCTGGCCTCCCCACGAAAGCTTCATCGATGTCGCGCTCGGAGCCACCCGCAGCCGTCGATTCAAGCTCAACGTCGCCGTGTTGATCTCGTAGACGGTCCCGTTCTCCGGCGCAAGCACGTACACGCGCTCAGCCTTGGGATGCGCCAGCACTTCAGTTGGTCCTGCGTCGAGCTCGATCGGCTTCTTTACCACGAACCGCCGAAGGTCCACGGCCACCACACGCTTGCTGCCCTCGCTCGTCACGAATGCGAATCCCGGGAAGCCGATTGCCTTTTGCCGCTTGCACCCAACGAGCGCAGAGCCCGCCGAACTCGCGAGGAATACGCGTCGATTCATTAATGAGACCATTCTATTTGGTCATACGCTCGTTGATCGCGGTATTTGTTTGCGCAGTGGCGTTCGCGGAAGGCCCTTCTTCCGCCGTCGAGCTTCCTCCCGAACTCGCCCAGTGGCGCACCGACATCGAAAAGACTGGAAACCGCTCCGTAGTCCTCGCCCGCGTTTTCACCGACACTGCGCGAAATGAAATGTACGTCGCCCCCGATGCGCCCGAGCGTGCGGTGATCGCCGCTGTCCTGCGCAGCCCCGCTGTGGCGGCGCAATTCGTCGCGAGCCACGCCCTCAACATAAATTTGAACGGCCGCACCCGCCAGGTCTCCCTCATCCTACTCAACATGGCTCGAGCCCACGAGTGGCAGCCCTTTGAGAAAGCAGTCCTCACGCACGAGCTCGGACATGTTCACCTGATTTCCAGCGGCTATCCCTCCCCGAATTTCTCCGGTTGTCAGGCAACTTTCATAGGCGATATCGTTCAACACCCGCTCATTCGAGCCGAAGCCGAACGCCGTGGCCTTTCGCTCGACCCCTATCTGCAAAGCAAAGCCGAGGTCGACCTGCAAGCGATGCGTAACGGGACACTGTCAGTGAAGCAACTTGACGCTTGCCAGCGGTGGGCCGTTCTCTCCCTCGTTACCGACGTCCAACAGGGTTTGAAAAACTGGCCCCTGCGAAAAGAATTTGAGGAGCGCTTCGAGCTCCTCTTCCCCGGTATCCTCGAGCGCGCCACAGCCCTCGCGCCGCTCCTCGATCCGTCTGCTCTCATCCAGAAATCGCTGTATCTTCATGCCCTAAAGCGAGTCGCATTTGAGGGTACGAAACCACCCCAATAAATGATTGAAAAGATGAGCATTCGCTAATCGGAATTGTTGGCGTGGCGCTGAGGCGTATGGTACCGTGATGAGGAAGGTTACCAGCCCAATTTCCGCGCGCCGCAGCCTTCTCTTCTCCCGATGAATTTGCGTTCGCTCTTCAGTCTTTTTTCCTC
>DASQVJ010000195.1:0-4224 GCA_035640835.1 Bryobacteraceae bacterium | reverse complement strand
ATTTCGATCGGTTGGAGCGCAACACTCCCGGTCCTGTCAAAAAGGTTGAGTTGCGGAGAGAAGCCAAAGACGCCTTCGCGAAAGGCGCTGCCCTGGGTGACGCCAACTGCGCATGGTGGCTTGCCAGCAAAGAACGAGAGGATGAGAACACGGACAACGCACTCGATTACTATCAGCAGGCTCTCGAGCTAGGTGACGCCGGCTCGGCGCACTCGATCGCCCTGTTGTTGGAAGCGAGAGGCAAACACGATGAAGCCGAAAAAGTGTACCGCAAAGGAATCGATGGGGAGGATGCACTTTCGGCGGCCTTCCTTGCGCAGCGGCTATGGTTCAAGGCTCGAGACGCAGAAACGAGAGATGGAGAGACAGCAGCGAAGCTTCGTAATGAAGCAACGGCACTATACAGGCGCGCGTTCGAACTCGGTCATGTCAGCGCAGCGCGAGATGCAGGAGACTTGCTGAGAAGGTCCGGCAACCTGCAAGCCGCGCGGCGGGCTTACCTTTTGGGTGCCAAGCTCCGTGACGCTGAGTGCGCGTACCAGCTTGGGCTGCTGGAGGAAGAAGAACGGGAAGATCGGGAAGCGGCGCGCAATGCTTACCGGCTGGCAATCCGCTGGGATGACGGCGCGATTGCCGAGAAGGCTCGCTATCGTTTGGGCGCTCTGCTCGAAGCCGAGGGCCGCGTGCGTGCCGCCTCTCACCTATACCGGGCAGCCATGGGTCGAGCGGGAACGCCGGTGGGTGTACCCGAAGCAGCGGTCGCGCTCGGTCGCTATCTCCACAAACGTGGCGAGCGTGACAAGGCCAAGGAAGCATTCGAGCGAGGTATGGAGTTGGATCCCCGCGCCGCCGCCCCCTCTTACATTGAGTTTCTGGAAAGCACATACGATCACGACACGGCCGCGGCGCTGCCAATCGATCAATCGACTGGTCTCTCCCATGCTGATTTGCTACGGCTGGCGCGCTTGCTGCGATATCAACATGCACCGCGTGCAAAAGAACTGCTGCAGTTGGCAGTCCGCGCGAAGTCGGCGGACGCCGTCATCCAGCTACACAGCATGCTCGACTCTCACGAGCAAAAAGCGCTGCTACAACAGGTTTCGGAGATGGATGTCTGGTTTGTTGAACATGTTGCGAGGCTGCTTGAGGAGAATCACGAGACCTATGCCGCGCGCGAACTGCGCAGCTTGCTTCAACCTGAAAAGCCTGTCGCGGAAGCCGGTGCCGACTAGTTCGATGTAGCCAACGTACACCCCAGGTGCGCTGCTGAGTTAAACCAGAATCGATCCACTTTTCACATAGTTGTACATGCCGACGTGGTTTTCACTCCAGCGATCTGGGCGCACTTCGAAAGCAGACTGTTCATCAAAACAGTCATTAAGAAGGCCGACCGGGCAGACTGCTCGTGAGCTCGAAAGCGTCTTCGGTGCAGTCCCTGGCGCAAGATTCCGAGGGCGTTTAGTCGGTGTCGAGAGTATATATCTGAGGAGCGCCCCTCGTTATCGAGTGAATGATAGACGAGGGTCAGAGAGCGTATATCCTCACGGAAGTGCAGCGCCCATAAAACTTACCCGTCCGTCTATGTGGGCGCTCCCATGCTGGTGCGGCTATCGTCTCGCACCTCGCGGCAGCGCCCCCTTAGATTCACATGACAGAGAAGCAGGCCACGGCGATCAATGAAGCCGTGTCGCAGGAGCCGGCGATCGCCCTGTTCGACAACGTAGAAGCTTGGGAAGAGCAACTTAGTCTTCGACAGCGCAGGACCCTCGTGTTCGAGTGAACTCACATTCCGCTCCTGCCCGTCGATAAGCCCCTTGTGTGACGCCGTTCAGGCGCTGCAGGGAGACTCGGTGAACGACTTCGAACTCATCCAAGAGTTCCTGATTGAAAGCAACGAAAGCCTGGTCAGGTTGGACCAGGAGCTGGTGGAGTTGGAACGCAATCCACAAGACGCCAGGCTGCTGGCGAGCATCTTTAGGAGCTTCCACACGATCAAACGGACCAGCGGATGTCTCGGCTTTAATACCCTCCGAGGGATCACTCACAGCACCGAGACGATCTTGAGCCAGTTGCGTGATGGCGAGCGCATCCTCACTCCGGATCTGGCAACGCTCATCCTCCAAGCGAATGACGCTGTCAAGAGTATCCTGCAAACCGTCGAACGGACCTCAACGGAGGGTGACGAGGAGTTTCTTCCATTGTGGGCGCTGTTGGACGCGGCCACGGCGGTAGAGAATATTACGAAAGAGATCCGGAAAGCGCTACCGGCTCCTGTTGAGCCCGTTCTGCCGAGCCGTCCGGCCGAGCCGATGGTTGAGCCTAAGACATCGGCTTCCAGCACCCGCTCTTCTGCCATGGAATCTACGGTGCGCGTCGACGTAGGTCTGCTCGAGAAGCTCATGAACCTGGTGGGCGAGCTTGTCCTGGCACATAACCAGATCATCCAGTACAGCACCCAACGGGGCGACCACTCCATCAGCACCTCCGCGCAGCGGCTCAACCTCATCACGACGGAGCTTCAGGAGAGCGTGATGAAGACCCGCATGCAACCGATCGGCAATCTCTGGAACAAGCTGCCGCGGGTGGTACGCGATATCGCGGCGAGCTGCGGCAAACAGATTGAAGTGGAGATGGAGGGTGCCGATACCGAGCTTGACCGCACGGTAATCGAGGCCATCAAGGATCCAATTACGCATATCGTTCGAAACGCCTGCGATCACGGCATCGAGAGGCCGGAGGTCCGAACGGCAGCCGGCAAGCCCGCGGTCGGAAAGCTGCTCCTGCGCGCTTTCCACGAAGGCGGAAACGTCAACATCGAAATTTCGGACGATGGAGCCGGTGTGAACTCGGATCGGGTGAGAGAGAAAGCACTCCGTCAGGGACTCATCACGGAAGCACAGGCGAAGGACGTCAGTCCTCGTGACCTGATCAACCTCATCTTTCTGCCGGGCTTCTCGACAGCACGCGAGGTGACCTCGATCTCCGGACGTGGTGTCGGTATGGATGTCGTCCGGACCCACATCGAGAAGATCGGTGGCGTTGTCGAGATACAAAGCAAGTCCGGCGCCGGAACGCTCATCAAGATCCGCATTCCGCGAAGGCTGGCCATCATCCCGGGCGTCGTGGTCACCTGCGCGGGCGAGCGCTTCGTGATTCCGCAGGTCAACCTGTTGGAGCTCATTCGTGTGGAGGGCGGCTCTACGACCCATGGAATCGAAGAGTTCCACGGCTGTTCGGTTTATCGTCGATGAGGCAAGCTGCTGCGTTTGGTAAAGCTCGACAAACAAGCTCCGCTTATCCCTCCGCGACCACGGACTCGTCCTGCTCGGTTCAGCCGAAAACGTGCTCGAAAACGCCCGAGTGCTTTACGAGACTGATGGTTCAATCGACGGCCTTTTACAGCCCGATCTGAAGCTCTAGGGCGCCCTTGGAGTGACACCCTCCGGAACGCTTTGCCGGCGCTTCAACGCCGGCCGTCGACCCTGGAGATGCAAGAGTTCACGCCGACGGCGTCGCTTTACCTGAACGTCGACCTTCCTCCAGAACTCGCGGAAATACAGAAACGCCGAGAGCATGGCAAAGAAGACAACGGTCCAGAGCCAGAGTAGAGCAATTTGGCGCATCTGAGGCCAATGCATGCTGAGAAGCAACATGCTGATGGCGACCACCTGAGTCACCAGCTTGATCTTGCCGAAGTCACTCGCCTTGATGATGTAGCCTTCCGCGGCCGCTATGCTCCGTAGACCCGAGATTGCGAACTCGCGGCCGACAATCAGAATCGCGACCCAGGCCGGAACCACCCGGACCTGCACCAGCGCGATCAAAGCCGAACTGACCAGGAGCTTATCCGCGATCGGGTCCAACAACGTTCCAACGGTGGTGATCTGCTGCCAGCGCCGGGCTAAGTAACCGTCCAACAGGTCAGTAGCAGCGGCAACCAGGAAGATGGTCAGAGCCACAAACTCCGTCGAGATCAGCCATTGACCGATAGCGACAGTGCGGCCGTCTTGCACCAACGCCGCCACGAGCAATGGCACAAAGAAAATTCGAAGCAGCGTGAGCGCATTGGGCAGGTTCATCGAGTGCCCTCTTCCAAACTAGCAGGCCTACGGCGCGACTATGTATCGGGCCAGGAGTCGCCGTACAGATTCAGAGGCGTCCGCGATGATTTCGGTTTCGTGCTCGAAGGCGGTCTTCTCAATCACCTTAGTACGTTCATGAGCC
>DASQVJ010000194.1:0-4524 GCA_035640835.1 Bryobacteraceae bacterium | reverse complement strand
AGAGTAGCAATGGAGTGGAAGGAATCAGAGGGGCGGGAAAAAATAGAAAAGGCCTGACCGGTCGGCCAGGCCCTGTCGCACCTAAAGGCGCACCTGATATCACACAGCGGCTCGAGCTCGTTGCAAGTACTCGGCCATCTGATCCTTGAGGTTCAGCTTTAGCTTCTTCAGTCGTACCTCTTCAAGCTGTTCCTCTTCGGTTGGCGCAGACTTTGCTTCGAGTGCTTCGAGGCGGCGATCGTAGTCTGTGTGCTGATCAACGAGGCGACGAAACGTTTCGTCAGTCGCTATCAGGTGCGCCTTCACTTCTTCCAAATTGTCCATGTGGGCTTTCTCCTTGTATAAGAACCTCGCCCGAGTCAGGCCTTACATGGTCGGCTCGTGACAACCTCAACTTAACATCTTCCAAAATCCCTTACAAGATCATTACAACTGCATCTTCCTCGGGATCGGAGTAGTACTTCAGGCGTTTGCCGGATACCCGAAAACCGTGGGACATGTATAGGGTGATCGCCGCTTTATTGGACGCGCGAACCTCGAGAAAAACACGCTCCAACTTGGGGATTTGTTGCAGCAGAACCTTCGCTATGCCTTGCCTGCGATGTGTTGGCAAGACGGCCAGGTTGAGGATTTCGCCTTCACCGGCGATCTCGCGCCAGCATAGAAATCCAACGACCTCGTTTTCAATCTCCGCAACAATTAGGTTGTAAGCGAAATAGTCCTGTGCGTACCAGTGCGAGGCTTCGGGGGAACTTGCCTGGATGGATTCGATGCTGGGCAGGTCGATTTTTTTGGCGGCTCGGGTATTTACAGGAGCGATCGCCATAGTTCGACCTGCCTCATGGCGATGCCATCCCAGTCGTAGTGCTGTTCGACGAACCGGCGCGCGGAGGTTGCGAGCTTCGTGCGCAGGCTCGCGTTCGAGAGAAGCTGCACGACTGCATCGGCGAAAGCTTCTGCGTCGTCGGCCGCAAGCAGGTGCTCACCTGGCTTCGCGTCGATTCCACCGAATCCCGATCTGGTTGAGACGATCGCGCGTCCGGCGGCCATGGCCTCGAGAACCTTCAGGTTTGTGCCAGCGGACTGCAACGTGGGCACCACGACAACGTGGCATGCGCGATAGCAAGGGCGAACGTCGCTGACAAAGGCGTGACGGAATTCGTTCTCGGCAATCGGCGGAGCGTCCGGCCAATAAAGTTCCGGCTTCGGTCCTAGTATGCCTGTGAGACTTGCCGAGGGGCACTGCTGAAGGATGAGCGGCCAGACCTCTTCGGTGAGGAAACGGTACGCGGCGCGGTTCGGTTCGTGTCGTACGGATCCGATGAAGAGCACATTTGCGCCAGGACGTTCCGGCTCGGGTCGGAAGAAGCGTGTATCGACTCCGTTGGGGATCACCGTGACGCGACTGGTGGACGGTTGGAGAAGACGTGCATCGCGCTCCGACATAGTGACGACATGCCGGGCTTCGCGGACCGCGCGCTTCTCAAACCGAAGCCACCGATCCCGGTTCCAGCGGGCAGCAATTGTGTTCTGGCGCTCGGCTACCTGATTGTAAAGATCGAACGTGACGTCGTGCTCGACCAGTATGTCGGGCTGGTATGTCGCCATTTGCGTGTACTCGGCTTGGACGAGCCGAATGTTGTGTTGCGTGCGGGCTTGTTCGAGTGCTTTGAGCAGTGCGGGCGAGCGGAACTCGTGCACTTCAGGCGGGAGGAGCGTCGACCAACCGGGTTCGCGATAGTAGGTGTTCTCGACCAGGTACACCTGGCGGCAGACCTTTCGCATGACGTCGAGGTGCTCGGGTGAGGGTGGCTGCTCGGTGAACGTGAAGAGATGAATGTCGAAGTCGTGTGCGACTCGCGAGAGCAGGTTGAAGATACGGACGGCTCCACCATGGCTCAAGGGATATGGGAAGTAGGGCGAGACAACCGCGACGTTTGGGTTACCTGTTCCGGCGCGACCTGTGATGACA
This sequence comes from Bryobacteraceae bacterium, assembly GCA_035640835.1. Taxonomy (GTDB): domain Bacteria; phylum Acidobacteriota; class Terriglobia; order Bryobacterales; family Bryobacteraceae; genus DASQVJ01. Next base: position 2,552 of record DASQVJ010000194.1, on the reverse strand, counting down.
TCGACGTAATCGGCGTATTTGGAGCGATCGCGTTTCCAAGGTGCCATCCAGATGGGGCGGAGATGAATACGGTCGAGGGGAACGCCGCGATAGAACAGCGTGGAAGCAACAGGTGTCGAGAGCTTCAGGTGATGGCGTTCGAGCTGCCGGTTGAAGGCGAGCAGCTTGAAAGGTGCGTACTTCCACGCGAGGCTGCGAAGGGGATCGAACTTGCGTGAGGTGTGCAGCAGGACAGGTGCAAGTCCAATGCGCTTGTTGCGAAGAGGGCCTGGAAGATCAAACGGCCAGAGAAACGTAACGCCAGGGATTGCGGGCGGCTGCTCGGTGGTGATCGCGTAATGCCTGCGGTCGGGTACGAGCTCGAGCACCTGCCGGAGCATGGCGTGCGAAAGCTCGGGTGGGCCGGACAGGAAGGAGACGACGACGGCATCGGGGTCCTTGCCGAGCAGGTGGAAGATTGCGCGTTTCGGGCTCACTTGGATTTCAGGGCCGTGCGCAGGAGAAACCACGATGCCAACGGGAGAATCGCGATGGTGGCGCAAACGGGTTCCCAGCCGTAGCGCTCGCCCCAGCGTCCGATCATCGGGGATAGAAAGACCTGCATGATTCCGTACGCCGAGGTGAGGAATGACACAGCGAACCCGGTGCGTGCAGGACCGTAGAGGTCAAGCGGGAGGGAATAGTAATTTACGCTCATCGCGGTGGTTGCGAAAAAGCTGATGGAGATCGCGACAACAGCTCCCGCGGGGGTTGGCGATTGAGGCGCCAACGCCGTAGCAGATGCAGCCAGGGCTCCCCAGAACGCGATCTTCATGCGGGTCGGAATGATTGCATCGGTGCGATGCATGAGCCGCTGGGCGAACCAGCCTCCAACAAGTCCTCCGGCTGAGCCGAAGATCGGCGAGATCCAGGCAAAGTGCAGGTTGGCTTGTTCCTGTGTGAGTTTGTACTGGGTGACGAAGAACAGCGTGTTCCAGTTGGTCCAGAGGCTGTAGGTTGTCATCGCCAGCAGGTTCGCAGCGATCAGAGTGAGGAACCGGCGATCGCGAAGAATCTCGGTGTTGCTGACGCGTACGGGGGTGGGGTCGTGGCGCTCGGGGATGCGGCGGGCGACAAGCCACCAGATGGGGATCCATACGAAGCCAAGGAGTCCGAAGATCAGAAATGACCAGCGCCAGCCGTAGGTGGTCGCGATGGTGCTGGTGAGAACAGGAGCGAGGATGATGCCGATGGATAGCCCGAGCTGGCTCACGGCGCCGCCGAGTGCTCGATCTTTCGGCTCGAGGTAAACGGCGGAGGCCTTGGCAGTGGACGGGATGCCGCCGGCCTCGGCAAATCCGAGTGCGCCCCTCGCGAAAAGGAGTTGGCCAAAGGTGGAGACGAGGGCAGTGCTCATACCGGCGAGCGACCAAAGGCCGACGGCCAGTGCCGCACCGAGTCGAAGACCGAGCCGGTCAATCCACCAGCCCATGATTGGGGCGGACAACGCGTAGACGATGTTAAAGGCCGAGAGCACATAGCCGAACTGTTCGCGATTCAGCGAGAACTCTTTGAGGATGGTTGGTGCGAGTGCGTTTACCGTCGCTCGATCAAGGTAGTTCAGCGTGGACGACGTAAACAGGACGCAGGCGGCGAACCATCGCAGTCGCCTGGAGGCGGCGGGGGTCAGGGCGGGGCTCAATGAATCTCGATCGACAGGACTTCACCTGTCGTCCCCGTTTTCTTACCTTCTTTTCCGTTATGCAGAACTACGATTGTGCGCGCGGGTTTCTGAATGCCGCAGGCAAACATCTTCTCGCCCCCACCTGAGATGACGATCTTCGAGGGGTCAACCACAAGCAGCGCAACGTCGGTCTCCTCGGCCGTTCGCAGGTGGAGCTTGGCGGCTTTTCCGGTGCAATCGACGCGAAAGAGATTGCCGGTGACTCGTGCCGGCGGCTTCTCTTCCTGATACCAGTCGAGCGGCTTAGATTTATCGACGGGCTGGTTGCCTGCGTTCACCTTGGCTTCGGCTGCCCGGATTTGCGCGAGGGCCTTGTTGCGGACCGCGTTGAGCTCTTCCTCTTCCTTGCGCTTTGCAGCTTGTTTCTCCGCGATCTGTTGAGCGACTCGAAGCTCTTCACTGCGGGCTTTCGCCGCCTGAATGCGTGCTTGTTCCCCATCGTCAACAGACGCGCGAAGAGCAGCGGACCAGGACTTACCGGCGTCGGTGAATTGATTAACTTGCTCCTGCAGCAATGCGAGGTTCTCCCAATTTTTGGCGTTTCGAGGCTGGAGCTCGGCCACCTTCTTCATATGAGGCAATTTGCGCAGCGGCTCGGATTCATTGGCGGCGAGCAGAATGTGGGGCTCGGCCCAGCGTTTGTTCCCTTCGGCGGCTTTCAATAACAGTGCTCGCTTATCGGCGGCGGGCGTCGAAGCGAGCTTGCTCTTCTCGACCAAGGCTCGCGGTCCTGTTGCGGACGCGAGTGATGCCGAGTCGAGCTGAGCGAGTCCTAGGCCGTCCTTGGCTTCGGGGGTGTCACCAGCGGCTTTGTATCGCGCGATGGCTT
>DASQVJ010000193.1:0-3813 GCA_035640835.1 Bryobacteraceae bacterium | reverse complement strand
AAAACGTGAGCGCAGTGTTCGTCATCACCAACCCGGATAAGCTTACGCACATCCCGGATCTCGTGTGAATCGTCCTGTCACACGGGGAACGGCTGTCCGGTCTTCCGGGTGTATGAACAAGCGCAATCTCGTGTACTGGCTTTCGACAAGCGCTGTGGGCCTGGTTCTGGTGGTGTCCGGCGCGTTCGCGGCCTTCCACTATCCGCAGATGGACAATGCCTTGAAGAGGCTTGGGTATCCGACGTACTTCGGCACGTTGCTCGGCACAGGCAAGCTGGCGGGCGTCGCCGTACTGCTGGCTCCTGGATTACCGCGGTTGAAGGAGTGGGCTTATGTTGCGTCCGGAATCGTTATGCTATCCGCGTCCTATTCGCACTTCATGTCGGGTGACGGGTGGCTCGCACTGGAACCCTTGGGGTTCTTTGGCGCATTGATCGTCTCGTATTTGACGCGTCCCGCAAGCCGCAGGTGGAACATCCCGGCCCGTGTTCCGGCCCATGCTTAGGGCTTATGTCCGCTGTTAGACTCGCGCATTCCAACTTCGCACTTGCTTCCGAAACTCGCCTGGCGTCATGCCGGTCGTTCGCGAAAACAATCGGCTAAACGAAGCTACATCCTCGTAACCAACCCGGTAGCAAATCTCAGAAACACTGAGCCGCGTCGTTTCTAAAAGCGTCCGCGCCACCTCGAGGCGCTTTCCTTGAATCCATTTTCCGGGACTGGTCTGCAAATCTTCAGAGAAATCACGCGAAAGAGTTCGTGGGGACACACCGAACTCTTGCGCGAGAAATTCCAGACTGAGCTCGGGTAGGTGCTTCTTAGCCAACTGATCGAGCTTCCGCTCGAACTCATCGGTCTCCCGCGGCAACGACATCTCGTACGGAGTCTGAAACTGCCGCGATGGGGGCAGCACCATCAACTTGCGGACTTTCCGTTCTTCCTTCGCGAAACCCAGATCGACCAGCAATGCGGTAATCAACTCGAGCCCGGCGAATCCGGCTCCGGTCGTATAAATGTGCCCCTGACGAACAACGAGGCGCGATGGCTCCCACCGCACCCGCGGAAACCGGCGGCTTGCCTCTTCTTTCAGCCACCACGAGATCGTCGCCCGTTTGCCATCCAGGAGGCCCAAACCAGCCAACAGGTACGACGCCCCGCATGTTGCTGCGAGAATCGCCCCCTGTCTCTGCGCGCACAGGATGAACGGCTTTGCCCGCGCAATTTCTTCTTCCAGTAACTGCGAAGTGTGACCGGTCCCGATCCCGGTTCCCGCCAGGAGAATCAGAACGTCGATCTTTCGGGACGCCCGCGCCTTGGCACGGAAGCAAATTCCCGATCTCGACATAACGTCCCGCTGCGCCGAAACAAATTCGAACGAAAATGCCTCCGAGCCGGTGACGTCATTCACAACCTGGAGCGTTTCGACGACACTGGACGCAATGCCCGAGTAAAACAGAGGTGGCAGATAGATCGCCACGTGCATGTGGCAACTTTAGCATAGTGAATGTCAATCCTGACAATGGCCTCGGTACGCGATAACGGCCTAACATCGCTGTAGGGAACAAACACCAATGAGCAAAACTGTCCGTTTTCACAACTTCGGCCCCGCCGAAGTGCTCACCGTCGAAGATATTGAGGTGCGGGATCCCGGCCCGAATGAGATACGAATCAAAGTAGCTGCAATAGGCTTGAACTTCGCAGAAGTGATGTGGAGGCAAAATGAGTACATCGAGACGCCGATTCTTCCCTCCGGACTCGGCTACGAAGCATCCGGATACGTCGAGAAAGTTGGACCGGGGGTCAAGGATTTCAAGGTGGGCGACAAAGTTGCCAGCTTCCCGGCTCACAATCAGGGCGTTTACTCGTCCTACGGCGAACTGGTGATCATGCCCGGCTCGTCCGTCACACGCTATCCCGAGAAACTCTCCGAAATCGAGGCAGCATCCTACTTGATGGCGTACCTGACCGGCTACTTCGCCCTCCATAAGCTCGCGAACCTCAATTCCGGCGCTACGGTCGTGATCACAGCCGCGTCGTCATCAACCGGAATCGCGGCAATCGAACTGGCGAAGGCTGTCGGCGCCAAAGTGATCGCAACAACGCGAACTTCGAAGAAGACAGTCGCTCTGAAAGAAGCTGGAGCCGACGTGGTCATTGCCACGGAAGAGGACAATCTGGTTGAGCGTGTCCTTGCCGAGACTGATGGCAAAGGAGCCGAAGTCATTTATGACGCCGTCGCGGGCAAGCAGCTTGCAACGCTCGGCAAAGCCGTAAAACGGCGTGGGCATCTCGTGCTGTACGGCTTTAAAGGCGGCGAAACGGAGGTGCCTGTCTGGGATCTTTTCGTACGAGCGGTCAAATTCCACGCATATAAGGTCCTGGACTTCACCGGCGCACCAACATTGGGCCTCGCGCCGGACAAGCCAGAGATGGAACGCGCATTTACTTACATTCATGGTGGCATCGAAAAGGGCGTCTTCAGACCAAGGGTCGACAGCACTTTCGATCTGAAAGACATCGTCGCTGCCCACCGATACATGGAGTCAGGAACCCAAATCGGCAAAATCGTAGTAACAACATAGAAGCTGGACTGTGTGGATCGACGCTTTGGTTGGAGGCCGCTGCCTCTTAACAGCGGCCTTGCACTGGGAGCCTCAGTTGGATGCCGTCGTCGCAAGCACGCTACGTCCCGCGGCGCGCAGCGCGTCAGTCACATGGCTGCGATGCAGAGCCTGGTGCAGGGCCAGTGTCAGGAAGCTACGCCCGAAGGTAGCGAACTCTTGCTCCCGTCCCGCTGGTGGCGCCGTAGTCGGTTTGTCGAGGTCCTCCTCGCTGAGCGATTCCAGAAGCTCTAAGTTCCGCTCCCGCAACTCAAGATACTTCTCTCGAACCTCGGCGAAAGGTGGGTACGCGGCGGCATTGGCTACTGGTTCCGAACCCTCGCCGAAGTATTTCTGCCACTCCGCTACGGGATTCTTAGCTCCGAATAGCACCCCTGGGATCATACCCTCGATGATCGTGAGATGACCGAGTACCCAGAGCGGATGGCACCCGCCATGCGGCGTCGGGAACGTTGTAGCAGCGTCGCTCATCTTGTCGATCACGCTCAGGACCGCTCTATTCGAAATGGTCAGTGCGAATTTAATAGCTTCTTTCGTGTGCATACTTTCTCCTACTCGAAATTTGCATTTCTGCTCTGTATTACGGCTGCGGAGCGATCGGAGATACGTGCGCTCTCTAGAAGTCTTCAATGACAACCGACGTGGTAGCGGACAGTATCCAAGGGCAGTGCAGGTAGTCGACCACGCTCGTGATCAGATGGTCGGCCACATCGACGCGAACAATCGAGTGGGGTCTCCACTCACCGTTGGCTTGGCGCAGGTTGATGATGGCCGGTTGGCCGTCCACCTCGCCCGGCGCCATTCGCCACGGAATCGTGATGCGCTCGTACCGGCTGAAGTACGGTGACTCGACGAGTGGACCAGCGAACCGGTCCGCGACGCGGAGGCGGGCGTCGGCCGTGATCAGCTTACGGAGTCCGTCCCAGTCGCGTCGATTGAATCGTTCTACATAAAGACGGAGCAGGCGTGAGGTTTCAGCATTGTCCTTACGCGACGGCCCTGATGGCTGGGGCTGTGACGCCAATTTCGATCGGCCGCGATTGAGCGCGGCCTTGACGCCGCCCACCGTCGAGTCGACGAGCTCCGCGGTTTCCTCGAGTGAGTAGTCGAACACGTCCTTCAGGAGCACGCAGGCGCGCTCCTTTGGAGGGAGAGCCAGCACCAGGTGCTCGACTGCCCGGTCAAGAATGGG
>DASQVJ010000192.1:0-2777 GCA_035640835.1 Bryobacteraceae bacterium | reverse complement strand
TGAGGCAATTCGTGGGGAAGAATGGCTTCGACATCATCCACTCGATGTTTCCAACGTCTGACGTGTGGGGTGCGCCCCTCGCGGCCTTCGGACGCCGGACTCGCATCATCTCCAGCCGTCGCGACATGGGAATCGTGCGATCCCGTAAGCACGAGATTGCATACCGGCTTCTCGCTCCGTGGTTCGACCAGGTTCATGCCGTGTCCCACGCCGTGCGAAATATCTCGATCGAGAAAGACGGACTCTCGCCCGATAAGGTGACCACTATCCACAATGGCGTCGACGTTGAACGCATTCTTGCAACGCCGGCGTCGGTCGATTTACGGAAGGATCTCAACCTGAATCCAGCTGGCGCAGTCGTGATCACGGCTGTCAGCAAGCTTTGGCCCGTTAAAGGCGTCGACATCTTTCTGCGAGCCGCCGCTGTGGTGTTGAAGTCTCTCCCTGACACCAACTTCGTCATCGCCGGATGGGACAAAACTGAACACGCCGCCGAGCTCCGACAGCTGGCTTGCGAGCTTGGGATTGCGCCACGGGTGCGCTTCATCGGGCGCGTTCCGAGCATCATCTCGGTGATGAAGGCGAGCGACATCTTCTGCCTTCTGTCTCGCAGCGAAGGACTTTCAAACGCGCTGCTGGAAGCCATGACTTGTGGTCTGCCTTGCGTCGCCACATCCGTTGGCGGTAACCCGGAAGTGGTCAAGGACGGTGACTCCGGATTCCTCGTACCTACAGAAGACGTTCAGCAAGCAGCCGACCGCATCCTCCAGTTGCTGAAAAACCCACATCTCACAAAGAAGCTGGGAGCGGGCTCGCAACGGCGTGTGCACTCCGAATTCACGGTAGAGCACATGGTTCGTAGGGTCGCAATGCTCTACGACGAGCTTTTGGACGTGAAACGCCTGGGCTGATTTACACCCGGATTTCCCCAATGAACGTAAGTTCCATCATTCCTACCTTCAATCGAAGCAAGGTTCTTGCGAGAGCGATCGAGTCCGCGCTTTCGCAGCTCCGACCATCCGACGAGCTCATCGTCGTCGACGACGGATCCACGGATGGAACGCCGGAGCTACTACGCAGCTATGCAGACAGCCGTTTGCGTTATATCCAACAGGCAAACAGCGGTGCGGGTGCTGCGCGGAACCGGGGCGCCGCCGAAGCACGTGGCGAACTCCTCGCGTTCCTCGATTCCGATGACGAGTGGCTGCCGGGCAAGCTCGAGCTTCAGCGCAGGCTGATGGAATCCAGACCTGACGTGCTCTTCTGTTTCACAGACTTCATTCGTGAGTATGGCGGCCGGCAACACCGCCGGTCCATCAGCTCATGGCACACCGATACCCGCTCCTGGCAAGAGATCATCGGAGTCCCGATCGACTACTCGACGATCACGGGTGAGCCGAAAAGCGATGGAGACTTTGCGGTCTTCATCGGAGACATCTACCTGGGCGAAATGTTCACGAACTACATCCTGACGAGCAGCCTCATGGTTCGCAAGTCTGCAGGAGATGCGATTCATTTCACGGTCGGCGTCCGTACTTTCGAAGACTGGGAGTGCTTTGGACGCCTTGCTGCTCGCGGCAATGCGGCCTATCTCGACATCGAAACCGCCATCCAGTATGGACACGAGGGACCTCGTCTCACCGATGCGGATCTGTTTACCTGCTCGGAGGCAAGGCTTGTTGTACTGCAGAATGTGTGGGGCTCGGATCGAGCCTTCCTCGCGAGCCACGGGCAGAAGTATGCAGAACTCGTCAGGCAGGTTAAGATCGACCGGATCCGCGGACTCCTGTCGTTGGGCCGCACACAAGAAGCTCGGAAGGCGATCGCGTTTGCCGACAAAGTACCGCTCGGTTACCGCCTGATTGCCGGGCTACCTTCAGAGTTGACGCGCAGGCTTCTGGCGCTGCGGCGGGCCGTCAGGGATCGCGTCTCGACCCCAAAATCGAAGCTGTCGTTGGAGGCGCATTGATGCAGGCGACCGCGACGGCTCCCGCCAATTCGGCGGTCAGAGAGTTGCAACGACTGGTGAAGCAGTCGTCCCACTACTTGTTGGGAATCGTCGGCGGCCTTGCCGTCGGGTTCATTTCATTCCCAATCTTCACCCGGACGTTCTCTGTCGCCGAGTATGGACTCATCGACCTTGTTCAAAAGGTCTTGCTCCTCGTCATCGCGTTCTCCAAAGGCGGTCTGCAGAATTCCGTACTGCGTTTCTTCGATGGACCCGCATTCCGCAGCAACCCCGGCTCCGAGCGACGCTTCTACTCGACGATGTTCACGGGTGTGGGTTTGGCATCGATGGCGGTCTACGTCGCATTCGCTGTCGTCGTAGCTTTCGGAACGCGATTTGGCAGGATCGAAACGCAAGTCGGTCAGGTACTGGTGCTCGCCGCGATCCTGATTCCGCTGCGTTCGGTACAGTCTGTGGTCTCATCCTTTCTGCGTGTCCAGGAGCGCACCAGGGCGTATAGCGTCACCAACATCGTCATCCGAGCAGGCACAGTCGCCGCCGTGCTCGCCATGTTTCCTGTTCTCGGTCGCAACATCCAAGCCTACTTCTGGGGAACTGTGCTGGTGGAAGCAGCGGTGCTGATTTGGATGGCGGCGTCTCTTTATAAGGCAGGTGTGCTCCGCTTCCTGACCTTCGATCGAGCGCTGTTTGTGGCAGCCGCTTCCTTTGGATTGCCGCTGATCGTTCAGGAACTCGCAGGTATCGTCCTCGACTCCGGTGATCGGTTCCTGGTTCAGTCTTATCTTGGTGCCGAACCTCTTGGCTACTA
>DASQVJ010000191.1:0-3640 GCA_035640835.1 Bryobacteraceae bacterium | reverse complement strand
ACCTTCCGCCACGTGGCCGATGGGAAGGGACTGAACTTCCAAATCGAGCTCGAAGACGAGTTGCCGCGCAGCATGAACACGGATTCGAAGCGGCTCCAGCAGGTGTTGAAGAACCTGATTTCGAATGCACTGAAGTTTACGGAGAAGGGTGGCGTGACGCTCTCGATCAAACGCGCGACGTCCGGCTGGCAAACATCCAACGCGAACTTGAGCAACGCTTTGAATGTGATCGCGTTTGAAGTGGTCGACACCGGCATCGGCATACCTGAGGAGAAGCAGAGGATCATCTTCGAGGCGTTCCGGCAGGCCGATGGCACGACAAGCCGTAAATACGGCGGCACCGGTCTTGGACTGTCGATCAGTCGTGAGATCGCGCGATTGCTGGGAGGCGAGATCGCGGTGTCGAGTAAGCCGGGAGAAGGCAGCCGCTTCACTCTCTTCCTGCCGCAGAATTATGTACCCGTGGTCACGACATCCAAGGAGGACGTGGATCAAAAGCCTGAATCACAGCAGCAGGAGCCGCCTCTGCTCACAAAGGCCACGAGTGCCGGGGTGAACATGACACCGACGCTCTCCGCGGAGCCTCCGCTTTTGTTGCCGCTGGATGTGCCGGATGATCGCAATCTACTTCAGGCGGGTGACAGAGTCCTTCTGATCATCGAGGATGATGCGACTTATGCGCCTCACCTGGTGGACCTGGCGCATAAGAGGGGGTTCAAGGCGGTTGTCGCACAGCGCGGTGAACGAGGTCTGGCGCTTGCGAAGGAGCTGAATCCCGATGCGATCACGTTGGATATCCGCCTCCCGGATATGGCGGGTTGGTTGGTGCTGAGCCGCTTGAAGTATGACCCGGCGACCAGGCATATACCTGTTCATGTGATCTCGGTGGATGAGGACTATCGTCGAGGGCTCGCGCTGGGCGCTGATTCATATTCGGAAAAGCCGGCCGATCTTGCGGCATTGCAGGAGACTTTCGACCGAATCAGCGGATCGATCAAGCAAACCATTCGCCATCTGCTGTTAGTCGATGCAGATGAGATTCGCAGGCTACAGACCGTGTCATTGATCGGTGATGGACATGACGTGTTCACCACGTTAGTCAGCACAGGCGAAGCGGGAGTAGCGGCTACTGCGGAGCGCGAGTTTGACTGTTGTGTAATCTCGCCACCATTGCCAGACGGTCGAGTGCCGGACATCATCTCAAAAATCGAGAAACAGGAGTCTGGCTATGAGCTTCCCATCATTGTCTACTCGCCTTCGCCGATGGACAGTGCTGATGAACGGGAACTGCGCGAGATGGCGGCGGAGGCGGTGGTAAAAGTGGTTCGATCGGAGGAGAAACTGCTTGAAGAGACCGCAGTCTTCCTAAATCGAAAAGAAGAGGACCTTACGGAGGATCAGCGACGTCTGATTCATCAAGCCCGCTCGCGCGACAAGATGCTCGCGGGCGCGACCGTGCTGATTGTGGACGACGACATCCGCAACATCTTCGCCTTAACCAGTGGTCTGGAGCGCCATAAAGTCAAGGTGTTCAGCGCGGAGAGCGGTCGGGAAGGAATTGAGGCCCTTGAATCAACGCCGAATGTGGATATCGTGCTTATGGACATCATGATGCCGGAGATGGACGGCTATGAGACGATCCGAAGAATCCGGCAGAAGCCCGAGTTGCGAAATTTGCCGATCATTGCTCTGACTGCGAAGGCGATGAAGGGCGATCGCGAAAAGTGCATCGAGGCTGGAGCATCCGACTACATACCGAAGCCGGTGATCCTGGAAGAGCTATTAACAGTGCTTAGCCTCTGGATCCCGCAGGCTAACGAGTACTCGTACCGGGCTGCCGAGATAGCGGATGAGTAGCGGCACGGCAGTGGCATCGCGGAGTCCGGACAGCGTTCAGGACCCACGGGTCAAGCTTTTGATCGTCGACGATCAAGAAGAAAACTTGGTGGCCCTGGAAGCTGTGCTGGAGGGGCTCGGCGAAACCATTGTAAAGGCCAACTCAGGGCGTGAAGCGCTCCGGTGCCTGCTCGATAGCGACTTCGCCGCTATTTTGCTGGATGTTCGAATGCCGGATATGGATGGCTTCGAGTGCGCGGCTTTGATCCGGCAGCGCGAACGCAGCAGGGATACGCCGATTCTGTTCTTAACGGCGCTGGGCTCTGAGGAGCTACAGCATCGTGGATACTTCATGGGTGCGGTCGACTTCTTATCGAAGCCGATCGTCCCTGAGATCCTGCGATCGAAGGTCTCGGTTTTTGTCGAGCTCGCAAGAAAGAACATGCAGCTCCAGCAGAAAAATTGGGAGCTGGAAAAACTGGTGATGGAACTGCGGAGAGCCGAGGAGAAGGTGCTCCGGCTAAACGCAGAGTTGGAGCAGCGCGTTCAGGAGCGCACCACTGAACTGATTCGGACGAACGAAGAGTTGCGGCAGTTTGCCTACATCGCGTCACATGATTTGCAGGAGCCGCTACGTACAGTCGGTAGCTACGCACAGTTGTTAGCGAAGCGATACGGCGAGAAGGTTGGGCCAGACGCGGAAGAATTCGTCAAGTTCATCGTCGAAGGTGTGCGCAGGATGCACACGCTGCTTAACGACATGCTCTCGTATTCGCGTGTGACCGAGCGTGAAGCCAGACCGATGGTTGCCACTGATGTAAGGCAAGTGGTGGCTGTTGCACTGGCGAACCTGGAAGCTTCGATCAAGGAAAGTGGAGCCGAGATCACGATCGGACCCCTTCCCACGATTGAGATGGACGACCTGCAAATCGGGCAGGTGTTTCAGAACCTGATCTCGAACGCGATTAAGTACAAGGGTCCGAACCCGCCGAAGATCCACGTGGACGCGCATCGCGACGGGGATGAATGGGTGTTTCGGGTATCCGATAACGGGCTCGGAATCGATCCGCGCTATCACGAACGGATCTTCGGGATCTTCAAGCGGCTTCACGGCAAGGAGATCGCGGGGACCGGGATGGGCCTGGCCATTTGCAAGAAGATCGTGGAGCGGCACGGGGGCCGGATCTGGGTCGAGTCAGAGCCTGAAAAGGGGTCCCGTTTCTACTTCACATTACCCGCTTGAACGAATGGCCTGCTAAGCTGTTCACCCGGTTGATACGGAGGGGTTGCCCCTCTTAGCCTAGTAGTTGTGAAGTACCAGATCGCCTTCGTTTTCTCCTTAACTACTGTATTCGGCCAGGAAATCACAAGTTACACGTATGACGTGAACGGGCGTCCAGTGCCGGGTGCTACTCGAAGTATCGACGCGTCTCCGGCAGAGACTAAGCGAGCGGAGACGGTTCGGAATCTGAACGGACGCGACGTGCCGATCCAAACCGTGGATCAGAAGGTGATCAGCGACAACGGGACGGTCAGGGTCACGGAGCGAATCGTACGACGCTACGATGCCAACGGCAGACCTGGCCCTGCCGAGAAGACCTTGATCGAGGAGCGCAAGAATCCGGACGGCAGCCTCAACACGTCCACAACCACCATGCGGGAAGACATCAATGGGCAGATGAGTGTTGCGGAGCGGTCCATCACCGAAGCGCGAAAATCCGGAGATACGACCACAACGAACACGGTAGTCGAGCGGCCGACGTTGAGCGGAGGCCTCGAGGTTGTCGAGAAGCGCGAAGGGTCG
>DASQVJ010000190.1:0-3733 GCA_035640835.1 Bryobacteraceae bacterium | reverse complement strand
CCCCATGTTGGCGCGGAGCAGATTGCGTGCCGCGATGCAGGCGTTCCCGAACGCCGTGTTGCCATAGGCCGCGCGCTGGTTCTGATCGAAGTTGAAGATCCGGTCGATGGCCGAGTTGTACATCAGCTTGCGGGCTGACGCGTTGAACGTCGCCATCTCGGTAACCGCAGCTCCCAGCGCTCCGCTCTCCTTCGTCTCGGCGTCGAGTTCCTGGAGCAGGCCGAAGCGCCGGTCGAACACAGTGGGACCATTTGGGTGTCCGGCGTTGCCGAGTCCGTTCCCGCCTGGAGAGATGAAGAAAGGTGCGTGCTTCGGGTCCAGATAACCGGCGCCAGGCTGACGTCCCGGGTTCAACGAGATGTAAGCGGGCAGCGCATCGTCCGGTTTGGGGGATGCCAGCTCGAGAGAGACCACCGAGCCGATATGCGGGGCGATGCGCGAGATCGCCGACGTAGGGTTCCGGCCAAGTTGCACCCAGTTCTGGCCCAACTCATGCACGGCTGCCCAGGCTCGAACGGACCTGAGAAGGACGATGTTGTCCATCTGGTCCGCGATCTTTGGCATCAGTCCCCGGGGGAAGCGAACGTCCCCAAAGCTCTCGGGGGCGGCGAACGACGGCGTCCACCCGCCTTCTTTCAGGTCGAACGTATCCGAGTGGCTCGGGCCGCCAGATAAGAGCACGAAGATCACGTTCTTCACTCGCGGCAGAGGCGCTGTGGCCGCATGCGCCACGCTCTCCAGCGAGCCTTTGGGCAGCACGAAGTATCCGCCGACAGCCGACGCGATGTGCCGGAAGAACAGCCTGCGGCTGAAGTGCGGCGCCTTCCAGAACTGCGTACCGGTGATGTTGCTCCAATCGATGCCAAATCGGTTGTTCATGACGCGCACCTAGTAGCTGAAGATGAAATCGACCTTGTTGATCAGCGCCCAGGCCATGTCCTCGATGGCCGTGTTCTTTGCCGCTTGGGTGGTCGCCTTGCCAAGGAACCTCAGTGCGGTTTCCTGTTCCCGTTCGCTGGGCTTTCTCGACAGGAACGTCAGGAACATCTCTTCGACGATCGCATCGTTGTCCGTCATCTTCGAGATGTTCGTCAGCACCGGCGAGTTCGCCAGGCGAGTCCGGTTGTTGACAAACGAATCGTTCATGAGCGCGAGCTGCTGAAGGATCGAACCCGTCTGACTGCGACTCTGTGTATCGCGATTGCCGCGGAGGAACGTGTCGAGGAACGTCCGGACGGCGCCATTGCTCCGAGGCTCCGATGTGTCGGGCAACTGCATGGCCCAGGTCACCGGTTCAGGCAGCATGGTCGCGGGTGCGGTGGCCGATTCGCGAAAACGGGTCGCCTGAATCGTGTAGCGGCCAAGGTTGCCGGTGGCTTTCGCGATCGCGTCGTGAATCTCCTCACCATCCATCCGGCGAGCGTAGTGTCTCGCGAAGAGCGGCACATGCGCGGCTGACCAGTCGCCTTCATAGCGCGAGCTCAGTTGATAGGCGTTCGATTTCGCGATGATCCGCACCGTTTCGCGCAGGCTGTAGTTGTAGTCGGCGAAATGATCCGCGAGTTTCTGGAGAAGCTCGGGATGCGTTGCCTGGAAGCTCCACGGAGCCGACGGCGCGGTCTTGGGATCCAACCGATCTGGGTCAAGCTGATCCAACGGCTCGGCGAGCGCCAGGTTGAACATCGCTTTCCAAACACGGTTCACGAAGTTGCGCGTGAACATCGGGTCATCCACCAGAAACTTTGCGAAGGCAAATCGCCAGTTTCCATCGGCAGGTTTACGACCGTCGCGATACTCGGGCGTGATACGAATCGCATCCAGGTTCGGCTGCGGCGGGCACCGGTTTGTCGTTGGGTCGACTGCCAGGGCGTTGTAGCAGCGGGGCGGTCGATTCCCGTTCAAAACGTTGAGGTCGTACTGGCCCGTAGTCACGTCCACGATATCCGTGCTGTTGTACAGGGGATTCGTGTACTGAATCGCTTGAGCTCCGTAGTTCCTTTGCAGACGCGTCCGGGAGAAGAAAGCCGACATCCGCCAGGCTTCCATTCGCGTCGTGCGACGGCCCCAAGCGCTCACCTGATCGAGGTGATTGCGGCCGTTGTGGCAGACCAGGCAATCGTAGTGACTCATGCCGAGGAAGGCGGTGGCAGCCCGGCTCATCATCATGTCGTACGTGTCCTGAATAGGACCATTGGCCGCGTTCGAGTTGACCAGATAATTGAGCTGTCCCATGTCGTCGGCGTAGTTATTGCCGGACGCCGCGATCATCTCGAACACCATGTCGCGCCACGATTTGCCGCTAGCTACGGCATTCCGAAGGTATTTGTAAAAGCTGTTGCGGCCATCGAACTCCATACCGATCGCCGAGGTAGACAGTCGCGGCTCGTTTAGCTGGACAAGATCGCCGATCCAATTTGTCCATTTATCGACAAATTCGGGAGAATCGATCAGCTTGTCGATAATCTGATCACGTTTGCCGGGATTTGGGTCAGCAACAAAGTCCCGGATTTCCTGAGAGGTCGGGATGCGCCCGGTCAGGTCGAGGTAGATACGCCGCAGGAACTCGCCATCCGAGGAAAGCGGAGCAGCCGCGACATTTGCCTGCTCGAGTTGATTAAAGATCTGGTCGTCGATGAAGTTCCTTCGAGCGATCTCGCTGGCCGCGACCGTGCGATCGGCCTTCGCCGGCGAGGTGAACGTTCGGACACGTTGGAACAGATCGGAATAAGCGCGGGCCTGTGTGGCCGCGTCTTCCGACGACATGGACTTGAAGCTGCAGTTCTCGCCGCTGCTTACAGCAGTTTCGACCTCGTCGAAAGCTGCTGCCGGGACGCTCAGAAAGACCAGCAGTGTTGCGGCCCCTCCCGCAACTACCCAACCCTTTCCCCAGTGCATTTAGCCCCTACCTACGACAATGGGTGTAACAAAAACCATTCGAGTATACCAGGAACAAACCTGTAGGACTATTCACCTCAAGGCGTAGGTAGGTGAAGGTCTAACGGAGACTTAGCGACAGTCGCCTTTCGTTAACGTGATGAAAACCATTTCGTTGGGCTCGAAGGTCTCGACCTTGAACCCGGCGGCCTTGCTGCGTTCGACGATGGCTTTGGAACCCTCTCCGGGCCGGCCCATGAAGAAGAATCGGCCGCCCTTTGGAAGAAGTTCATCGAGCGTCCGATGGGTGTACGCCTCCGGCTCCCCGGCGAAAGACATAGGCAGGGGAATTAGCCGATTTGGGACGGGATAAGCCACAAACGGGGCATAGAGATAGCTTTCAGGAGTGTTACCTTTTTGCCAGCCATAATGGTCGGACTCCGGCAGCTCCGAGCGGTAGAAGACTGGTGGCGGAACGGCACACTCGGCGGACTTTTGTTGGAGTGCTCGGAACAAAGGCCGCTGGTCCTGCGATCCGGTTTCCCAATGATGCTTTAGCGAGATCGGATTGGCGGCATAGAGAAACAGGAAAAGAGCGGTCCAAAGCTTCAAAGTGCCTCGCGGAAGAACGCCGGAGGCCAGCCAGACGAGCAGGAGAGCTTGAGCAGGCGCGGTGAAACCCATGTAGCGGGGCGCGAAGATGCGGGTGTTGGTCGCATTCGACAAGGCCCAGAAAAGAATGGGTCCGGTCAGCCACCACGACGCGAGTAGTGCTTGAGTGGCTCGCCGTGGGGTTGGCTTCGTTTCGTCAGGTTCCGTGCGGAGAAACCGGATGGCCAGAATCGCCATGGTCGCCGTC
>DASQVJ010000189.1:0-4292 GCA_035640835.1 Bryobacteraceae bacterium | reverse complement strand
AACAACGGGAACATCAGCGAGACCAGCACGCTCTTCCGTCGTGATGTGAACGGGCGCTTTGACGAGGCAGCCAAGGAGGTGCGAGAGGTTACGAAAATGGGCAACCGGCAGGACGAGAATCTCGCGATCTACGAATCGAGCCCGAATGGCACAGGGATGAGATTACTGCGGCAACTCGTGTCCACGACGGAGAAGAGCGGCAGCAACGTGGAATCGAAGGTGAACGTGTTTGAACTCGAGACGGCCGGCAAAGTGGCGGCCGCCGGACAAGAGAAGCCGACACTTCGCGAGCAACGAATCCTGGAGACGAGGGCGACCCCGACCGGAACGGTCGAAGAAGTTAGCGTGAGGCGCCCATCGCCAAACGGTGGTCAATTGAGTGCACCGACCAAGGTGGAAACGACAGTGTGCGTCGGATGTAAGCCCTAGCGGTGGGCAAAGTACATCAACCAGCCCAGTCCGAACAACGCTGCCATGAAGCAGCCGAAGCAGTATATGCCGTACCGCAGACGTTCACGATCCGTCTTCTTCGTGACGACACCCAGAACGATAGAGGTGAGCAGCGCAAACAAGAAGGCGGCCTCAAAGTGCGAGACGTTCATCTTCGGCATGTTCAGTCTTTCATCCCCTTTGCGATCTCATAAGCGTCAACCATCGCGAGCACGTTGAGCAATCCTGCACCGACGAGGAATTTGGAGCCGTAATCGTAAACGAGCCCCGGGGTGTCCTGCTGGTTATAGCCAAGCGCGGTCGTCAGAAAGTAGGGAAGGCCTGTGATGATGTGCGCGAGGTAACCACCGTAGTAGATGACGCGAGTGAGCATGTCGTCACCCTGCGGCTGGAACATGGCCCCACGCATCATGAGGCCGAGTAGAAACATCACAAGGACGCACAGTCCGAGTATCAGGCCTCGAAACTGGCGCTTTAGAACGAAATGACCGGCTCCAGGAACGATCCAGGCCGCCAAAACTACGGGGATCCAGTTTCGCACTGGCTTTTGGTCTGCCATTTGATTTGAGTGTATCGCGCGCTTTATTTCTGCTTCGCGATGACCTTGTCCTTTATTTTGTTGTAAACGCCGGCCGGCAAAATCTTCTTGTCGACAAGTTCATTCTTAGCCCGGTAGGGGCGACCGGCGACGATCTTCTTTGCGTACGCATCACCGATGCCTGGTATGGTCTTGAGTTCGTCCTCCGACGCGGAGTTCAGATCCACCAGATCGCCGGCTTTGGCGGCAGGGGTCTGGGCTTTCTTGGTGGTCGCAGCGCCTTGGCCGAACATCAGCGAGGCGGAAACAACGGCGAGCATTAACAAACGCGCAATTGTCTTCATAGCTTCTCCAAACTGATTCCACTTTATTGCAGCGGAAGGTTACCCTGATCGCCGTTGCCCCCGTTGCCGTTCCCGTTGCCGTTCTCGGGCTTGGGTTCGCTCTCGGGGATAACGGACGCCGCGGCCACGCGATCGCCTTCGTCCAGAGTCACCAGCTTGACACCTTGTGTTGAGCGTCCGGCTTGTCGGACATTGCTCGAGTCGATGCGAATGATTTTGCCGTTCTGCGTGATGATGACCACGTCGGTGTCTTCCTTCACGGAAAGGACGTTCATCACCTTGCCAATCCTCGGCGTGGTCTTCATGAGCGTGACGCCCTTGGCTCCGCGGGCCGTTTCGCGATACTCGGTAACGGCGGTGCGCTTGCCGAATCCGTTCTCGGAGATCGAGAGGATCAGGTCATCTTCACCCACGATCTGGACGCCTACGATGAAATCCTTTTCGGCGAGATTCATGGCACGGACTCCGCGCGCAGGCCGGCCCATGGCTCGGACCTCATCCTCGCGGAATCGGACGGCCATGCCTTCGTGAGAGCCCAGGAACACATAGTCATTGATTCTGGTGAGACGTGCCGCAAGCAGTTCATCGCCATCATCGAGCGAGATCGCGATGATGCCGCGCGACATCGGGTTGTCGAACTCGGTGAGATCGCACTTCTTAATCACTCCCTGTCGGGTCACCATGACGATGTACTTGTCCGGCACAAACTCTTTCACAGCGAGGAACGCGGCAACGTTCTCGTCAGGTTGGAGATTGACCAGGCCATTGATGTTCTTGCCTTTGCCTGCGGTGCCTGCATCCGGTATCTCGTAAATCTTGAGCCAGTACACGCGGCCCTTGTTGGTAAAGACCAGCAGGTAGGAATGCGTATTCGCAACCAGCAGGTGCTCCACCGTGTCCTCTGCGCGGGTTCCCATGCCGATACGGCCCTTGCCGCCGCGCGTTTGGCGCTGGTAGGTGTCGATCGGAGTGCGCTTGAGGTAGCCTCCGCGCGTGACGGTCACGGCAACGTCTTCCTGCTGAACGAGATCCTCAAGGTTGATGTCGCCGGAATCCTCAATGATCTGGGTCCGCCGGTCGTCACCGAAGTCCTTCTGAACTTCTTTGAGCTCCTTGACGATTAGGGCTCGCAGAACCTTTTCGGATCCCAGGATCTCCACGTACTCGGCGATCTGCCTTTGGATATCGGCGAGCTCATCGAGGATCTTCTGTTGCTCCATGCCGGTGAGGCGCTGGAGTTGGAGCTCGATAATGGCTTGCGCCTGTCGCTCGGTGAAGCGAGGGCCCCGAGGGTCGGCGTCAACCAGCCTGGCGTACTCTTCCACCTCGGCGGGCGTGATGAACTCCACCAATCGGTCCCGAGCTTCTTTTGGATTGCGGGACTCGCGGATCATTTGGATGACAGCGTCGATGTTCCGCAGGGCGCGCTGGAAGCCGACCAACAGGTGCTCGCGATCACGTGCTTTTCGAAGCAGGAAATTGGTGCGACGGCGAACAACATCGATGCGGTGATCGATGAAGTGTTTGAGGCAATCGAGGAGACCCAGCTCGCGGGGCTGACCGTTGACGATCGCCAGCATGATGACTCCGAAGTTCACCTGAAGCTGCGTGTGCTTGTACAGATTGTTCAGGATCACCTCGGGTTGTTCGCCACGCTTGAGTTCCATGACGATGCGCATGCCTTCGCGATCGCTTTCGTCCCGGATTTCGGAAATGCCCTCGATCTTTTTTTCGTTGACGAGCGCGGCGATGTGCTCGATGAGACGGGCCTTGTTGACCTGGTACGGAAGCTCCGTGACGATAAGCGATTCGCGGTCACGACCGATGTCTTCCGTCGCTACCTTGGCGCGGAGTTTGAGGCTGCCGCGTCCGCGGCTGAAGTACTCGTGAATACCCGTGTGTCCGAGGATGTAGCCGCCGGTGGGGAAGTCCGGACCCGGCACCATTTTGATGATCTCGCTCAGAGGAGTCTCGGGATGCTGCACCAAGGCAATAGCGGCTGAAAGTACCTCGCGAATGTTGTGCGGCGGCACATTGGTGGCCATGCCGACTGCGATCCCGGCAGAACCGTTGATCAGCAAGTTCGGGAGACGCGTCGGGAGGACGTCCGGCTCTTGCTCGCTGCCGTCGTAATTGGGGCTGAAGTCGACCGTGTCCTGGTCGATATCCTGCAACAGGGAGGCTGCGATGCGCGAAAGCCGTGCTTCGGTGTAACGCTCGGCTGCTGGAGGATCGCCATCGACAGAACCGAAGTTCCCTTGGCCGTCGACCAGCGGATATCGCATGTTGAAGGGTTGGGCCATGCGAACCAGCGCGTCGTAAATCGGCGCGTTCCCGTGAGGGTGATATTTGCCCATCACGTCGCCGGTGATCTTGGCGCACTTACGAGTGGACCGGTTGAACGACAGACCGAGCTCGTGCATGCCGAACAGGATGCGCCGGTGGACTGGCTTCAACCCATCGCGAACGTCAGGCAACGCGCGGCCGATGATGACGCTCATCGAGTAGTTGAGATACGAATGCCGCATCTCATCTTCGATGTTCACCGGGATGACGTTCCTGTTGCCGCCATCACCACCAAGACTCAACTGGTTGCCTCCACCATTGGGCGGAACTGGCGGATTCGGATTCTGAGGATCGGACAAAAGTAACTCCTAAACAGACACGGAAACGGCGCGTTAGCGCAAACCTGGCGAGGTTTTTAGATGTGCTTTTCCGTCACTATTTTACCAAGGTTTGGTAACCGAAAACACCTTCTCTGGTCCAATCTTCGTGAGGTTCCTATGGTCCGGTTTTCGCAAGTTGACGCGGTGTGGGCCGGGGGTCATCTCGGGTGCCGCGAATGACGATCCGTCGTGCCTGATTACGTACCTTGCTGCCGGCGCGAGCCTTCGCTACTCCACCCTGTGGACCTCCCTTTGGCTGTTCCCGGTGGTCGCCATCGTCCAGTACCTGTGCGC
>DASQVJ010000188.1:0-6861 GCA_035640835.1 Bryobacteraceae bacterium | reverse complement strand
ACCTCACCGCGGCGTTCCCGCGCTGCGTTGGAATCAGTTTGGTGGCTCTATCGGCGGTCCTATCAAAAAGGACAGGCTCTTCTTTTTCGGAGACTACCAGGGAACTCAGCGAAGGATTGGCGCATCTCAATCGCTTCGTGTCCCGACAGCCGCCGAACGAGCGGGCAATCTGAGCGACTTAGGCATCCCAATTTACGACCCGAACACCGGCAATCCTAATGGAACCGGGCGCACCATCTTCCCCGGCGCGAATATCGCCGGCCGCATTTCCCAGCCGGCGGCCAACCTTCTGGCGGCGCTTCCACTTCCGAACATCGCAAGTACCGATCCGGCGGCGCCAAACTTTGCGACGTCGGCTGTCGAAGAGTACAACACGAATCAATTTGACGTGCGCGGCGATTATTTCACCACCGAGAAACTGCGCGTCTTCGGGCGCTACAGTTATCTTTCCGCCAACATTACTGCACCCGGCCCGTTTGGGCTCTACGGCGGGAATGCGTTTCCTCAATGGGGCTTCTCAGGGCTTTCCGATGCGCTAAATCAGAACGTCGCTACCGGCGCAACTTACACATTGAGCCCTAGCCTGTTGACCGAAATCCGATTTGGCTTTTCACGCTATAGAGTGACCGTCAGCGCTCAGGATCAGACCACCCAGTTAGCAAACACGGTAGGCATTCCTGGCTTGAACCTTGCGGGAAAGCCGGACACGAACGGTCTTCCCAACCTGATCATCAACGGCGTAGGTGCCTTCAACGGAACCGGTGGCTTGGCGATGGGATATAACTGCAACTGCCCCCTGCATGAGCGTGAGACGCTTCTCGATTTCGTAAATAACTGGACCAAAGTGTCAGGCAATCACACCTTTCGCTTCGGCGCTACTATCGAGCTGGCCTGGAATCTGCGTCTGCCAAGCGATCAACACCGCGCCGGCGTGTACGAGTTTAACTCCGCGGTGACATCGAATGCCAGTGTCCCCAATAGCGGTTTGGGGCTGGCCTCATTCATGCTCGGAGATCCATCCAGCTTCAACAGATTCGCCCAGATCTCCACCAACCAGGAAGATCGCCAAAACCGCATGTTCTACTTCGCTCAGGACACCTGGCACGTTACTTCGAAACTGACCCTGAGCTTGGGCGTGCGATGGGATGTCTGGTTTCCCGATTTCTCCCTCAATGCGGGCCAGGGTGGCCGGTATGACGTTACAAACAATATCGTATTTATACCGGGTGTGGGTGGGGTCTCGAAATCCGGCAACGCCCAGACGCAATGGCTCAATTTTTCGCCCCGCATCGGTTTCGCTTACGCAGTGAATGAGAAGACCGTTATTCGGGCCGGTTACGGCCGCGGCTTCACGCTCGGCACATTTGGCTGGACGTTCAACAATCTTGCGGCCGATGTGTATCCTTCCATCGTGAACCAGAACATTACGGCGACGTCGTCCTTCTTACCGGTGTTTCCGCTGACGACGGCGCCGCCGGCCGTGGTCTTTCCGACCATTCCCTCGAATGGGATGCTTCCACTCGCAGACGGCATCGGTGTCTCCTACATCCCTGCCAACCAGAAGATTCCTTCCGTCGATATGTGGAACTTCACCGTGGAGCGCCAGATAGCGCCGCAACTGAATCTCTCTGTCGGGTACGTTGGCAACATTGGACGGCACCTGAACGGCGGTTTCCAACTCAACGCTGCCATCCCCGGCCCCGGTGGTAACGCGAATTCCCGCCGTCCGCTGTTCGCCAAATTCGGCCTGACACAGCAGATTTTCGACAAGTGCGACTGCACCAGCAGCAACTACAACGCGTTTCAGATCCAGGCGAACAAGCGCTTCACCGCGGTTTACTCTTTGCTTGCAAACTTCAGTTGGCAAAAAGCTCTCGATTTCGGCGAGTTTGGCACGCCGACCAATCAATACAACGCTAAGCAGGATCATGGTCCCACTGATTTCGATCGCGAATACGTGTTCACGCTTGCGCACACGGTGGAGCTTCCCTTTGGCCGCGGCCGGAAATTTGTATCCGGCGGTTCCCGATTTGTGAATTCGGTCGTAGGAAACTGGGCATTCCGCGGCATCACATCCTACTACTCGGGTCTGCCATTTTCGCCCAGCATTGGGAGTCAGGCCTTCTTGAACTCGCCCGATATGACCAGCCGGCCGGAGCTGGTCGGAAATCCGTCCCTTGCGAACCAAAATGCGAACGTTTGGTTCAATCGTCTGGCCTATGGTGTACCGGCGCTCTATACCTTTGGAAATGCGGCACGCAACTCGCTGCGCGGCCCCAATTTTCTCGAGCTCGATTGGCAGCTTGCCAAGGCTTTCAAGTTCAAAGAGCGGGTCGGGTTGGAGTTTCGTTGGGATGTGTACAACGTGATCAACCGCCAGAATCTCGCATTGCCAAACACCCAGGTCGATTCACCTGCCGGTGGTCTCATTAGCGATATTCAAATCTGCTCCACTTGCGGGAACGGCATGCGTAATATGCAATTCGGAGCGCATATTACGTTCTGATGCAGTTTGGACCGCACCTCAGTTGGATCTTTTGCGTTGGGCTGAGCTTTGCATACGGCCATATTGCGCGGGCTGACGACCCATCCTTTGTGCTGGAAGCCGTCAGCCCTCAACCTTATACGGCGGCATATCTCGGAAACGGGGCGATGAGCTTGGTGACTACGCCGCTCGCGACAGAACCCGCTCGATGTTTTCTTGCCGGGATCTACGACCACTCCGCAGGCGATGTTCCTCGCATTGCTTCAGCTCCCGCGTGGAACGAAATAGATATCAATAATAGCTTCCACTGGCTGAACACCGACTCGTCACACGCGGGCATCGAGCAGTATCGCCAAACGCTCGATATGTATAACGGCCTGCTTCATACCAGCTACGTTTGGAATGACGGCGGCCGGAAACTTCATATTGACGCGGAGGAATTCGTCTCCCGCGATCGCGCTCAACTCGCAGCTACGCGCGTGACCGTCACTCCGGAGTTCGCGGGGACACTAGTGATTCGCTTCCCGCTGCGCAATTGGCCGCCTCCCCGCCGCTACGCTCTGGAGAAGGCTCAAAAACTCGAGGGCGAAGCCGCAACCAATCAATGGGCCATCTGGTACCCTGGTCAACTCGATATCAAAACGCTTGATGTCGAACGCTCCTCGCGGGGAGTGTTGATGTCGCTCGGCGCAACGGCTCCAGGTAATGGGCCCAGGGTTGGCGAAGCGATCGCGATCGACTGGACACCCGCTTCGGGAGTGGAAACCCACAAGGACGCCAAGACGGCCGAAGCGCAGTTACATCTGAATGTGAACGCAGGCCAAACCTATACCTTCACGAAATTTGCTTGCCTGATGACATCCGCGGCAAGCGACGCAAGTCAGTCGGCGAAGCAATCGGCCATAGCTGCACGGCAGGCCGGCTGGCACGCGTTGCTTGCGTCGAGCGAGGCCGCGTGGCATGCATTATGGGACTGCGACGTGCTCGTCGAAGGCAATCCGAACCTGCAGCGCACCATCCATTCGATGCTCTTCTACTTGCTCGGAAGCACGCGCGAGAATCTCGACCTGAGTATCCCGCCTATGGGTCTGAGTTCCGCAGCCTACTACGGCCACATCTTTTGGGATGCGGATACATTCATGTTTCCGCCGCTCGTGATTCTGCATCCCGAGTTAGCGCGGCCCATGGTGGCGTTTCGCTCTCGAACGCGCGAGGCGGCGCGGCAAAATGCGCAACGAAACGGATACAAAGGTGCCATGTTTCCCTGGGAGGCCGGACCCGACGGAGCCGAAACAACACCCCGCTTCGCCTTCCAGAACGCAAGCTCCGAAAATCACGTCAATGGTGATGTTGCGATCGCAGCTTGGCAATACTGGCTGGCAACCGGGGACCGAAGTTGGCTCGAGCACGATGCGTGGCCTTTGCTTCGCGATACTGCCGATTTTTGGGCGAGCCGCGTGAAGTACATCGCCGAACGCGGCAGATATGAGATTTCGAACGTCGTGGCGGTAAAAGAATCGGATATCGGCGTGAGCAACGACGCCTACACCAATGCTGTTGCACAGAAAAATCTCGAGCTCGCGATAACGGCAGCTCGTGAGCTCAAAACGGAAGCGCACCCCAAGTGGCGCGGAATTGCCGCAAAGATGTACGTGCCCCCAAGCGATTCGCCGTTGTTGTGGTATCCGCTTGATCTTCCGTATTCGCAGCAAAAACTCCGCGCTGCCATTCAGGCGATATTGCCGGAAGCAGAGCGGCGCCAGACAGGGGCCATGATGGGCACCGAATTCTATCCCATGCTGGCGGCTCAACTCGGCGATAGATCGCTAGTGGGGCAACTCTTGACGCCGCTCTTGATTCCGTATCTTCGACCGCCGTTTCAAGTGATTGCAGAAACGCCGGACAATCAGAACACGAACTTCATCACAGGGGCCGGAGCATTCCTGCAGCAGTTCGTATTCGGCTATACAGGACTTCGCCTAGGTAGGAGTGGATTGGAACCTAAGTTTCACGCTGTACTACCGCCTGGCGTCCAGAAACTCACTCTGAAAAGCATCAGTGTGCGAAACAAGCGCCAGACGCTGGTGTTCCCGCCCGCTGCGCGGGTGATGAAGAAGCCGGCGTAGGGAAGTTCTGGTGTTGTGCAAACCGAGAGCTCGCTATGGGCCTGCGACATTCTCGACTCGGTGCCATGAGCGAAACGATTGGACATGCTCGCCTGCGAAGGAGCGTTCAATGAGCCGCAGATTTGGATTCTCCAGTGGACACCAGATTTTGCCAAGTGGCGCAGCTTATCCGGATTCCGCACGACGTAAATTGCCGAAATCTTTGCGTTTTGGATCTCCTCGCGAAATTTCAGAGCGCGTGGCGCCATTCCTGGATCTGGAATGTGAAGAGCGACCAATTGCCGTGCCTAATCCCATTGGAGCTGGTGAACTCCAAATTACACGGAGCCCAGTTGGGTTCCTGAACGAGTACGGGGTAGTGCTCGTCGGCGGATCACGCGCGCACGGCTTCCCCACAACGAGGGACAAGTTGCTGATGAATGTCGTAAGCAACCAAGCGGCGACATTATTGGAATCCATTGCTCTCCGGATGCGCGAGCGGAAACTCCAGGCCCAACTTCGCGAGACGCAGCGGAAACTGCTCCTTGCGAGTGAAACAAAGTATCGCGATTTAGTCGATCTTTCTCCCGATGCCATTTTTGTCGTGGATAGCCAGCACCGCTATGTGTCCGCGAATCCCGCAGGCCTTGAACTGCTGAGGTGCACGGCTCAACAACTCGCGGGCATGCCGGTTATCCATACTTATTTGCCAGAGGAGCGCTGCGTATTCCAGTCGCGAGTGGAGGAAATAAAGACTGTACGCATGTTGCGATTCGAGCGGACCTTTGTGCGCACTGATGGCACTACTTTGCCGGTGGAGATTTTAGGTTCTCAGATGCGCGATGGCTATTTCCAGACTGTAGTGCGAGATATCAGTGAACGCAAACGGAGCGAAGCGGCACTTGCGAAGGCGTTCAAAGAAATCGAAACTCTGAAGGATCGACTCCAGACCGAGAACATTGCGTTGCGGGAAGAGTTAGACAAGGCGTCGATGTTCGAGGAGATACTCGGAACTTCTGCTGCCCTGCAAGCGGTGCTGTCTCGTGTGTCCAAGGTCGCCCCCACGGATTCCAGCGTTCTGATCACTGGCGAAACAGGGACCGGCAAGGAGCTCATTGCCCGCGCTATTCATAGGCGTTCTCCCCGTTCCTCTCGCGCATTCGTGTGTGTGAACTGTGCTGCCATTCCGGGTGACCTGGTCGCGTCAGAATTGTTCGGCCATGAGAAGGGCGCTTTTACGGGGGCAATTCAGCGACGCTTAGGGCGCTTTGAGCTGGCCGAGGGAGGCACGATCTTCTTGGATGAAATTGGAGAGCTTCCTGCCGAAACCCAGATCGCGTTGTTGCGTGTTTTGCAAGAGCACGAATTTGAGCGTGTCGGTGGAAGTGCAACCGTCCGAACTGACGTTCGGGGCATTGCTGCCACGAATCGTGACTTGCAGGCTGCAATTGCAGGAGGTACATTTCGTAGCGACCTGTTTTATCGCCTGAACGTTTTTCCGATTGAGATTCCTCCTCTGCGAGAACGAAGAGAAGACATTCGCGTACTGGTCGAGTATTTCATCGATCGTTACGCGAGGAAAGCCGGAAAAAGCTTTCGCACAGTGAGCAAAAAGAGCCTCGATCTGCTTCACTCGTACTCCTGGCCGGGTAATATTCGCGAATTGCAGAACGTCATTGAGCGATCTGTCATCGTATGTGAAACGGAGACTTTTTCGGTCGATGAGCGTTGGCTTTCGGGGCAGCGTGTTCCAACTGAGTCTGGCAACCAGCTTGAGCTTTCTCAGAGATTTGCTGCTCAGGAGAAAGCAATGATTGAGGCTGCCCTGAGAGAAACGCGAGGACGGGTATTCGGAGTATCTGGAGCGGCTGCCAAGCTGGGTATGCCACGGTCTACGCTCGAATCTAAGATCAGGCTACTGTAGATCGACAAGAGACGCTTCAAAACCGCAGATCCCGCTAGCAACCAGCCGCCTGGCAGGGTCGAGCACTGGCGCGGTAGCCCGTAGACTCATCCTTGGCTTTTTTCCGGGGTTTCCCCCTTCGTGCCCGTGTAGGACTTGCCGTGGCCCCGTTTCCAGCGAGCTGCCTCATTCTGCCGTTGCCCTTCGGTATTTCCACCTTCCGTGCTTGCTGCGGTCTATACGTCCTCTGTATCAGCTCCTCGCGAAGTTGATCAAGAAACTGCTCGGTGCCCTCTGCTTCCACTGCCTGAAACGTCACTCCGTCTATTCCCGGAGCCCCGTCGTTGGCCTTGGCAATCCGATAGGCT
>DASQVJ010000187.1:0-7129 GCA_035640835.1 Bryobacteraceae bacterium | reverse complement strand
CTCGCGCAGCGGAACCGACGAACGAATGGCGCACATCGGTGTGGTCCAGGGCAGGCAACTGCAGGAGATCCCTGAGTTGCATGCCGGTGATATTGGAGCTGTCGCCAAGCTGAAGGACAGCGTCACAGGCGATACTCTCTGCGCTAAGAATCAGCCCGTTGCCTACGCAAGCGTCGTTCTGCCGGAGCCCTCAATCGCTTACGCCATTGAAGCTCGGTCCCGCAACGATGAGGACCGCATGGGTAACGCGCTCAACAAGATTCTTGAAGAAGACCCCAACCTCCGCTTCTATCGCGATCCGCAAACACAGGAGTTCCTGCTTGGGGGCAATGGTCAGCAGCACATCGAAATCGTAGTGAGCAAGCTTAAGAAGCGTTACGGGGTCGAGGTTGCGATTCGAAGTCCTAAGGTGCCCTACCGGGAAACGATCCGCGCAAGGTGCGAAGTTCAAGGTCGCCACAAAAAGCAAACGGGCGGTCACGGCCAGTTCGGAGACTGCTGGATCCGCATGGAACCGCTACCGCGCGGCGAGCGTTTCCAATTTGCCAACGAGGTCTTCGGCGGGGCGATCCCCAAGAACTACATTCCGGCGATCGAGAAGGGAATCCTTGAGACCGCGCAACATGGCGTGCTCGCCGGTTATCCCGTGGTCGACTTCAAGGTGACCGTGTTCGACGGCTCCTATCACGATGTCGACTCGTCCGAAATGGCCTTCAAGTTGGCCGCTCGGAAGGCGTTCAAAGCCGCCATGCAACATGCCAAGCCGGGCCTTCTGGAGCCGATCATGCTGGTCGAAGTCCAGGCCCCGGTCGAGTACGCAGGCGACCTCATGGGAGACTTGAACGGCCGGCGCGGTCGCATCGCGGGTATGGACACCAAAGGCGGAACTCAAATCATCCGCGCTCAGGTTCCGATGGCCGAAATGCTCAATTACCAGAACGACCTCATCTCCATGACCCAAGGTCGAGCCAGCTTCACGATGGAGTTCGATCACTACGACTTCGTCCCACAGCCGCAGGCGGAAAAGATCATTGCAGCCGCCAAAGCTACCAAGGCGGGCGGAGAGGAAGACGAGGAGTAGGCCACTTCCTAAATGGCACGAGGGGTCTCGCGAGAGATCCCTCGTGGATGCGTAATAGCGAATTATGGATTCCCATAGTGCCATTGCAAAATTTAATAGACCCCCATGTCAATAGGCGTCACCAGGATTGTGGAAACTGTATTTCATCTAACACTTGGCCGGTTTACTAGCGTACAGTTACACCGCCCTAGTACTGGGCGAGAGATAGTTTTAATTGCAGCAATATGAATAGTTTGCGCCGACAGCGGGAACAGCTCCCAAAGGTGGTGAGTGGCATAGGAAATCGGTGCTGCATAGGACGAATTCTGCCGTTTAACCCACGTTTGTGGCATTCCAACCCACCCCTGTTGCAGCTTGACCCATGTTGGAGCACGGGTTAAAGTTAGGGGTACTTAAAATTCCGAACCGCTAAGAGCAAGAATGACCAATTGGCATAACTACTCGTGGCTGGGCAGTCTGTCGGTCGCACTCATACTCGTAACTGGTTGCAGTTCAATCCGATCGCAGCAGTTCGGTCTGCAATTTCTGCCCCCGACCCCGAAAGCAGCGTCCACTCCGATTGTTACTCCGCTTCCGGACGCACCCAAGATTCAGCCCAACATCTTCCTGTCTCCGTCCGAGTCGCCCACCTTCCTCCACGGCGTGGCGATCTCGGCCGAATCCAGCGCGGCGACGCTCCGGATCCAGCGAGCTAACGCCCGCTTCGAAGCCGGCAAGGCCGCTTACCAGGCTGGCGACACCGAGACGGCACGAATGGAGTTCGACCGGGCGGTCGAGATCCTCCTGAGCGCCCCCGCCAAGATGTCGGAGCGGAGCCGTATCGAGATGCGGCTGGAGGCGATGATCAGCGCGATCCACCGCTTCGATATGAATGGTCTGGGCGCGGCCGACCTGGCTGGCCAATCGGGGTACGATAAGGCACCCCTTGAAGACATCCTGGACTCGACCTTCCCGGTCGACCCATCGCTCAAGCCGCGCGTACGTGAGCAACTGACCGCCACCAAGTCGGGAATTCCGCTGGTGCTGAACGATGCGGTGCTTAGCTATATCAACTTCTTCCAAAGCGATCGCGGCCGGGCAACTCTGCTCGCTGGCCTGCGGCGAGCCGGTCGATACAGGCACCTGATCGCCCGCATTCTCGAGGAGGAAGGTGTTCCGCAGGAGCTCATTTACCTGGCACAAGCAGAGTCGGGCTTTCTGCCACGGGCAGTATCGTACAAGGCTGCTGTCGGCATGTGGCAGTTCATTCAGTCGCGGGGACGTGAGTACGGCCTCATGCAGACGAGCCACACCGATGATCGCCTCGACCCTGAGAAGGCGACCCGATCCGCTGCTCGTCACCTGAAGGATCTGTACGACCAGTTTGGTGACTGGTATCTCGCGATTGCGGCTTACAACTGCGGCCCCGGTGGCGTCGAACGCGCTGTGGAGCGCACCGGCTACGCTGATTTCTGGCAACTCCGGTCTCGCAACGCACTCCCCCGCGAGACTACCAACTATGTGCCGATCATCGTTGCCATGACCATCATGGCCAAGAACGCGAAGGAATACGGCCTTGAGAACATCGAGATCGATCCGCCGCTCGAATACGAAACCATCCAGCTTGAAACGCCGACGCATATGGCGCTGATCGCTGATGCCTGCGAGCGCCCAGTGTCGGAGATCCGTGAACTGAACCCTTCGCTCCTGTCGGCAGTTGCACCGTCAGCTTTTGAAATCCGTGTACCCAAGGGCTCACGTGACCTGGTCCTGGCTGGTCTTCAAGCTGTGCCACCCGCGATGCGCAACGCCTATCGCCTGCATCGTGTGAGCAGTGGTGAGACGCTTGCCACGATCGCCAAGCGATACCAGACCTCGGAACGCACCATCGCCAACGCGAACGGCCAACTCAGCACCGATATCGGTGAGGTCCTGTTGATCCCTACGGGTTCTCAGGGCCGTCCGAAAGCCGCTGTTCGGAGCACGTACACGTCGAGCACTAGGCGGGCAGCGGGCAAGACATCGGCTGCAGGTAACACGCCAGCAAAGAGGACAAAGGCTGCTCAAGCGCCTCGTCCTGCAGTGAAGAAGTCTGGCAAGCTGGTTGCCGCGAGTCGCTAAGAACCATTCCTCTCCTCCGTTCGTAACTATGTTGCCCGCTGTCTCAGGCAGCGGGCTTCTTCTTTTGTTGTTGCACTTGAGCCGAAACGAGTTATGCTACTTTTGTTGAGCGAGAAGTGAGAGGAGAAGCAAGAAACATGTTTCCCGCTTGGTGGTTTGCACGCGACGAAGAAGAAGATGATGACTTCACGTACGACACCGAGAACATTGCACTCGAGTCTGAGATTGGTGAGTACGCATCAGACGAAGACGAAGAGGACGATCTGCGAAGCGAGCTTTTCCCTCCTGTTGTACCCGCTGAGATGAACAATCCTACAAGCGACGCTGATGCTGAATCCGCGGCTCTGGAGACATACAACGTGGACGAACGAACTCGGGAACAACTCGAAGCAGCTGCACGAAGGGATGAACCGCTAACTCGGAAGCCGGCGGGTCATGAAGACCTCGCAACGGCAGACCTCGCAGGTATGAACGCGGCTCCATCGGACGACGAAGACGAAGATGAGGACGTCGACGAGGAGGAAGACCTCGAAGACGAAACCTCTGAGGATGAAGACGTAGAGGCCGATGAGGACACGGACGAGGATGAGGACGAAGAAGAGGTAGAGTCCACTCCCTCGAAGCGGGCTGGCGCCGTCGACGAAGAGGAACGTGGCGAAGTTGCCTCTGAAGAAGACGTAGAGGAAGAAGAAGCTGCCGTCATCTCCGACGAGGAAGAAGAGGGCCTCGAGGAGGAGGAAGAAGAAGAGGAGCCGGCTCCCCGCAAGGTAGCTGCAAAAGGTGCAAAGAAGGCGGCTCCGGCCAAGAAGTTAGCGGCCAAAAAGGCTCAAGCCAAGGCGGCGGCACCAGCCAAGAAATCTGTTTCGGCAGTCAAAAAAGCAGGAGCGAAGAGCACAGCTAAAAAAACAATGGCAACCAAGAAAACTGCAAGTACGAAAGCGACAAAGAAGGCTGTAAAGGCACCGGCCAAGAAGATGGCGGCTAAGAAGGCCACCGTCAAGAAGGCAGCAGCGAAGAAGATGGCCATGAAAGCCCCGGCCAAGAAGACCGCTGCGAAGGCGCCTGCCAAGAAGGCAGCAAAGAAGACAGCCGCGAAGAAGGTAGCGCGCAGGCGCTAGCTCCCGTCGCTAAATAAGGGGAGCTCTACCGAGCTCCCCGGGCAGTTACTTTTTCTCGACAACGCCTCGGCACTTCTCAAAGAGCTCCAGGAGGGACTCTGCGTACTCTTCAGATGAGCGCGCTCCCTTGGCGCCGTAGCCTGCTCCTGACGAGCCCTTGCCGTACCCCGTTGTGATAGCAATGAACTTCATCAACTCGAGGGCTACCTCGTCTTTGCCGCGTGCGGCGTCTTTGCTTGTCGCGTCCTTCAGCTCCACCTGCTGTTCGTCTGCCATTCATTTCTCCTTGTCGGATTGATGTCAACAGATTAGCGCAAGCATGCCGGTTAACGCCCTCAAGCTGATACGGAAAATGCGCGGTGGCGCCCAGGCACACCTGCTGGAGGCGGACGACGGCCATTGCTACGTGGTCAAGTTCATCAATAACCCGCAGCATCGGCGCATTCTGATCAACGAATGGATCGCCGCGGCGCTGTTGAAGCATCTCGGAGTGGCCCAGCCTCGAACGGCGCTGGTTGAGCTGTCGCCGTCGTTCCTCGAGGCAAATCCTGAGGTTCACATTCAACTTGGCAATTCACGAACCGTGATCCTGCCGGGTTGGCACTTTGGGTCGCAGTATCCCGGCGATCCTGCTCGAGTCGCCGTTTATGACTTTCTGCCTGACACCCTGCTCGAGCAAGTCGAGAATCTGCGCGACTTCCTGGGCATCCTGGCCTTCGACAAATGGACTGCCAACGCCGATGCCAGGCAGAGCATCTTCTTTCGAGGTAAGGTCCGCGACTGGTCTGTGGAGCCTAAGGGCAAGGTGCACCCTCGCAAGCTTGGCTTCGTAGTGCTGATGGTGGACCACGGATTTCTCTTCAACGGTCCCCATTGGGAGTTCCCGGATTCACCGCTGCAGGGTCTCTACTTTCGAACCCAGGTGTATCGCGAGGTGCATGGCTTCGATGCGTTCCAGCCCTGGCTCGATCGCATCGTCCATTTCCCGGTTGAGGTCATGGACGATGCCCTGAAGTCGACCCCTCTTCAGTGGCTCGATGGCGATGGCGATCAGCTCGAGGCGCTGCTCGAGACACTGATGCAGCGCCGCACCCGTGTGCCGGACCTGTTGCGGGCGTGCGCTCGCGGGCGGATCAACCCTTTTCCAAACTGGCGATGATCTGCGCAGTCACTAGCTCAGCAGTCCCAGGAGCACCCAGGATCCCGTTTCGGTAATGGCCGTATGCGGTCCAGATGAACGTATCAGCATGACGTCCGATAGCTGGTTCACCCGAGACCATGGCCGGCCGGAAGCCACACCAGGCATCGGCGATCGGCTGGTTCAACAACTCGGGTACGAGAGCCTCTGCGTTCCTCCGGATGGACTCGACAGCCTCCTGCGATAGGCTGCGATCAAAGTCCACGTGTTCCTCGGTCGCTCCAGCAATCACCACACCTGACCTGCGCTGGAAGACATAGGTATGGTCACGTCGAACGATGAAGGGCAGCAGGCCTTTCGGCATCGAGTAGGAGATCAGATGACCCCGCACGGGTTTGGTCGGCCGTAAGGCTGGACCGTTTCGAATCTCGATAGCGCCACTCCAAGCTCCCGCTGCGATCACGACACGAGCGGCCGGAAGGTTCGCCGCGTCTAGAACATTCACCGGCTCCTGGCGGATCACGATCCTCTGTTGACGACAGGCTTGCTCGAGGCGGGCAATAAGCTGACGAGGGTCGACATAAGCGTCATTGGGATACCAGATTCCACGCCGCTCGGGATCCGGCTCAGCGGCCACTCCAAATGACCGTTGGACGCATGCGCGCCTCTGCAGATGGTCCCAGTCGGAGTCACTCGAGGCGAAATGCCAAGCCCCGGTCCTAAGATAGTCGATCTCCGGATCGAGATCATGGAGAAACACAGGAAAGATCTCGGCACTATGGATCAAAAGGTCGCTAAAGGCGCTGCGTGCAAACACTTCGCCGCCGGGAGACAGCATGCCGGCCCCGGCCCAGCTTGCCTCTTTGCCAGGGCCTGCCGGATCCAGGAGCTCCGCTTTCAGGCCGGCTTGCGCGAGTTTCCAGGCGATGCTCATTCCGATGACGCCTGCTCCGGCGATCAGGACATCGGGTGTTTGTGACATCCATCTTCATCCTATTCGATAGAATCAAAGGCATGATCCATAGGTTCGTGCTGCACAACGACACGGTTGTGGAAGCGTCCACACCGCTGACTTCAGCTGGGCAAGTCGGGATGTTGGCCGGCTGGGGCGTCTTCAGCACGATCCGTGTGAGCCGAGGCGTGCTCTTCGCATTCGAGCGACACTTTGCACGCATGCAGCGCGATGCTCGCCTGATGCGAGTTCCCTTCCCGACGGAGCCTGAGTGGATGCGTTCTCGACTGCACAAGCTCATCGAGGCCAACGATGCCCAGAACGCAACCCTGCGCGTGGCCGTTGCCCGCAATCATGGAAGCGTGTGGCAGGGTCCGGGAACGGATCGGGACTTCGATCTGTTCGGCTTGACCACTGGTCTGAATGATTGGGGTATCGGCGTCCGATTATCAGTGGTGCCCAACGCCCGCCATGCTGCTTCGCCCTTCTCAGGGACCAAGGTCCTCTCCTGGGGTCAAAACCTGACCTGGTACGAGGAGGCCCACCAGCGAGGCTTCGATGAAGTGGTCCTGTTAAATGAGCATGGGATGGTAAGCGAATGTACTTCGGCTAACATCTTCGCAACCTTCGGCGATACGGCGCTCACCCCGCCACTGTCGTCTGGCTGTTTGCCGGGCATCACGCGGGAACTGTTGCTGACCGAGATTCACGTGCCCGGGATCCAAGTACTGGAGCGGGAC
>DASQVJ010000186.1:0-5932 GCA_035640835.1 Bryobacteraceae bacterium | reverse complement strand
GCGACGGCGGCTTGCTGGTTCTGGCCACTTTGTTCGGGCTTTACCCGTTCCTGGAGAAACTCTTCGTTGATGGCGGCTATCAGGGACCGCAGTTTCGCAAGGAGTTGGCCAGGGTGCTGCCTCGGCTGTCGGTGGAAATCGTCAAACGTTCCGACACCACGAAGGGCTTCGAGGTTCTACCCAGACGCTGGGTTGTCGAACGCACCGTCGCTTGGCTCAATCGGTGCCGTCGACTGGCTAAGGATTTCGAGAACCGCAGCCGCAATGCGCTGAATTTCGTCCGGCTCGCGTCGATCCGCCTGATGCTCAGGAAGTTATGCAACCCGGCCTAAAACTATTCGGACAGACTCTGAGACAACGCGGCGAAAGAGAGCAGTCATTTTTCTGCTTTTCCTGTCCGGTTTTACCGCATCATTGATCGTATTGTTGATCTCTACATGCCCCTAAAAAGTCCGCCGAAGTGTAAAGGCCTCAGTAGTAAGTTCCGTGACGGTAATCCCAGCTAAGGTAAATTGTTGATAGGAGCAGCATAATTCGATCGATATGAAGGCCCTTACGAATGACAACTGGTCCCGGCTGAATTGAGCGTTCACCTCTTTGCTCTGGAATCAGCCTGCCGTCCACATCGACCATTGAAACCATGACCCCTTGTGCGTAGCGAGTCTTCTCAGTCGCTCCTGGTTGAATTCCGCGAACATAGTCGTCTGCCGCGATCACGAGGTCGGCCTCGTTGCTGATGCGCTCTCCGATGCCGTCAACGCGGCCCGAGTTGCCTTTTCCCGAGGGATTCGCGGAGCTCGCGAAGGCTATCTTGCCATGCTCATCCCATAGTCCGCGGGCGATGAGCTCTGAAGGCGCGCCGAACTTAATGACAAAGCAACTTGTACCGCGGCGATCCATCATCATCGACTCGGAACCGTCATCCGGGATGTAACGCTTTGCCATCTCCTTCCATGGAAGAATGCAGCCAAGCAGAAGGTCATTGTCCCACGCTGCCTGATACAAAGCTTTAACTTCATCATTAAGTTCGGCCAACTCATGCAGTTGTGCAATGGAGCTACAGAGAACGACGCCTGGTTTGTTGAGCGCACGTTGCTTTGCCGTGAATTTTCGCTGCAGTCCGGTGAAGTCCGAGACCATAATGATGTATCCGACCTTGGTCGGAGTTACGATCATTTTTCCTTCTCTTTGCAGAAGATCCAAGGCCTCCTGATGTTTGGCTCCATTCCATTCGACGCGTCTAGCTGACATAAGTGGCACCATATCGTTGGCAGGGGTATTTGACTAAAATGATGATCGAATTGGCGAGGTAACATGGGTAGTGTCATGCCGCGAGTTGGAGTAGCGTTTGTCCATTGTCGTTCCTTCGAGGGCGCGCATGATGCCGCCAGCCTGGTTACAAGGGCCAAGTTTTACGCCACCGACACGGAGAGGACAGTTTGGACATAGCCTCCAGGGGCTGGTCGGGCGAAGCTCATTCCAAAATCTACCTCTGGTGGTTCCGCCGAAGCGTTTCGTGACCTTGAACGACTTCATGAATCACAAGGGACAGGAACTTCTCGGCAATGTCTGGGTCAAGGTTGCTGACCGTCGCAAGGTGCCGCAGGCGGCCCACCTGCTCCGCTTCTCTGGCGGGATCGCGCGAAGGCAGCCCGTGCTGCACCTTCAGTTTGCCGACAGCCTGGGTACATCGGAACCGCTCCGCCAACATGTGGACAATCGCGGCATCGATATTATCGATGCTGTCTCGCAGGTCTCGAAGTTTGGAAGCATAATCGACTAGGTCTGCCATCATACCCTCTCTTTTTGTCCAGTTTGCGATTTCGAGAACGCGCATCCACCGCTGCCTCGTCCGGAGATGCTGGCGGCACCGGCGCCGCCAGAGGCCGACTATGAGTGCTCTCGGACCCGAGCCGTCGAGGTACACGCAGCGGTGGCTCGGCACACCTTGCAGCATGCCGGTGGGTCCTTGCGTGCCTGCATCAAGGCGGCGGCGACTGCCAGCGCCAGGCGGGGTTCAACCCCGGCTTCTGCGAGACGTGTTGCAAGTAAATTTGGCTCGCTCAATGCGATTTCGACAATATGCTTGAACAGCGGCGACGAACGGCCGGGCTCGCGCAATCGCTTGACCAATTCACAACCGCCGCTGTCGAGTTGGCAGAAGGGACTGCCATCCGCTCCTTCTGCGGCGCGGGTCTCGCGTAAATTCAAAGCATGAGCATGACCCTGACTGCCGAATCCTATGGCGGCGACGGTCTTGCTCTTGGTCCGGCCGACATCCGCGTCCCGTTCGCAGTACAGTCGCATCGCTGATCCTTCCTCTCTCGTGCTTCGCGGGCTGCGTTCGCCAGAAAAAGCCGCGGTGAGCCAGACTTGATAGGTCAGCATGGCGCCGATTTCCTCCACGGAACTACGGCCAGGTCCAGGGTCAGGGCGGCAAGCGCGGCGAAGAACAAGTTTTTGGTCGAACACTTTTCAATCTCTCGCCGGGCGCCATGTCCGGCTTCGATAATGAGGAGATGGATTTGTGCTGCCTGCGCATCCAATATGGAATGGTTGGATTTTAGTCAGAGAGACTGATTAAATTGGCACATGCTTGACGCTCGCCAGCTTCGCTATTTCATAGCCGTCGCCGAAGAACTCAGCTTCGCGCGCGCCGCTGACCGGCTGAACGTGGCGCAGTCCGCGGTCAGCCTGCAAATCAAGGGACTGGAGGAGGCGTTCGGCGCTCGTCTCCTGAACCGTCGCAAGCGGACCGCCGTGTCGCTCACCGAGGCGGGACGACTGTTCCTGTCCGAAGCCGTGGCCGCCATGCGTCAGCTGGAGAGAGCCGAGCAAGTCGGGCATCTCGCGGCGCGCGGTGAGCTCGGCCAGATTGAGGTTGGGTATGTGACGTCGGTGGCCATGAATCGGATCCTGCCAAGCCTGCTACGTGAATACCGCCGAAGCCATCCCGCGGTGCAGCTTCGCCTAACGGCGATGGAGACGCCGCGACAGCTCGACGCGCTCGACGAAGGTCGGCTGGATGCGGCCCTGATACGGCCTCGGCCCAGTTACGCGGCAGGGTTAGTGGCCCATGTGATTGATCGCGAAACCCTATGCGTGGCGCTCGCCGCCGACCATCCGCTTGCGCGCAGCCACACCCTGCATGCGGCGGAGTTGGGCAACGAGGCTTTCATCGTCCCTCACGTCGCGACCTTCGGAAGCCACCTGGATCGGCTGGCGGCCGCTGGCAGGTGCCCGATCAAGATCGTCCACGACGTTAACGATTTCGTAACCGCGCTCAGCATGGCCGCCGCCGGCTATGGCGTGGTGCTGGGGCCTGCATCCATGCGCGGATTGGGGTTTCCTGAGGTCGTATTCCGGCCGCTTGCGGACTTTGCTGAGAAGGTGGAGCTCGCCGTCGCCTTCCGCGCAGCTGAGCCCTCTGCGAGCGTCCGCGCCTTCATTGATGCAGCCATCGCGCTCGGGAGGCGTCGAGAGCTTGACGCCGCCAGTGGTCTCAGTGAGGGGCCAGCGCTCGATTGAACTGGCCCCGGAGGCGAGCCCAGCGTCGCTCCGTCGCGGCCGTTTCAGGGACAGAAGCGGCGGTAACGATTGAGCGCACGTCATCTCGAGGGTCGGGGGGACGAACGCGTAGGGCACCGCGAACATGTCCCCGCCTTCCGCGACGGGATCAGTTGAACAAGAGCAGATTGATCCCGACCGCGCGTTTTCCGTGACACTAGCGAGCCAATGACCTTCCGCCAAGAGGCTCACGGAGCGGCCCATCGTATACCTTCAAGGCCGGGGCGAGAGCATCGTGTAAAGGTTATCAAACAGCGCAGGGCCTGTGATGCGAGTGCCAAATTTGTTGGCGAGGGCGGCCATGTCAGCGGGAGCAGTCTTTGCGTGCTTTCGGAACAGTTCCTCGAGCCCTCCGGGGCTGAAGATCACCAGCATGCGGACGGGAGCGTCTTCGGAAAGATTGCACCAGGCATGAGGTACGCCTCTATTGATGGTGATGGACGAACCGGCGGCGACTTCCGCTCGTTCGTCTCCATTCGCGATGAACACTGCACCCTCCAGAATAATGAAGTGTTCCTCTGCGGTGTCGTGAACGTGCATGGGCACACCGTTTCGCGGGTCCGCCACAACCTCCAGCATCGAATAGGCGCCGTTCGTTTCAGCCGAAGAAGTGCGGATGATAAAGCGTTCCCCGCGTATCACGTCCGACCACTGGTTCTCACGTTCAGGACTGTCCGAAGGTTCTTTGTACGATTCTTTCGGGTTCATCACACTTACCTTCCTTTCTTGAGGAACCAAAAACACTGGAGTGATAGAAGTGGCGCGTTGCGGAGATGTTGCTGTCGGGTCATATTGGGTTACGTCTGTAATATTCTCCGAGGCTGCGCCAATACACGAGATGCCACCACCCGGCGCGACGAAGAGAAGGACAGATGCATAGGTTAAAGTTGGTCCGCCACGCTCAGAGCTTTCTCTCGTCTTACAGTCGCATCCACAATCACTTCCAGCTCCGCCGCCATCACTTGCAGGATCGAGCCTGTCTGGGATTCCATAAATGAAGAGCCGAGCGTTGTCGGGGCCGCCAAACGCGAGGTTCATCGTCGCACGCGCAGCGCACGCTCAAGGATGCGTTGCAGCGTCACGGCGCCGCTTAATCCGGCGGGCGTCACGTGACCTGCTTCGGCGATCCGGCGACGTTGGGCATCTTCCCAATGCCGTCCGTCAAAGAATGATAGGCTTGAGGCTCGCCCCGTCGATGCCGTCGAGGCAACGCGCGTTGACCGTAATCCGGTCCGGCTGCGAACGCGGGATGTAAAAAGCGTGCATGCCGCAATGCGAGCAGAAAGTGTGCTGCGCCACCCTGGTGCCGAAGGTGTAGACGGTCAGTGCATTCTTGCCACACTGCAATTCGAAGTCCTCAACCACTACCGGCAAGTGAAGGATTCCTTTCTTCGTGCAAATCGAATAGTTGCATTGAAACAGCAAATCCAGATCGGCCCGCGCCCGGAAGCGCACCCGGCCGCAATGGCAGCCGCCTTTATGTTGTTCAAACATAATCCGTACCCCGCTACCGAGATTGCCGCTGTGTTCTGCCCGGCTCCCTCGATGATGCCCTGAAGCAGCCTATCACCCTCTCCCTCCTGGTGCCTCAATTCGATGCTCTGCGCACCTCTTACTCAGGCGACGCCTTTGCCTATGAATGAGAGAACATTGGCAATCCCGGCGTTGAGAGGTCCGCTTGCAGGATCGAGCCTGTATCGGATTCCACAATGAAGAGCCGAGCGTTGTC
The DNA here is from genome assembly GCA_035640835.1 of Bryobacteraceae bacterium. Taxonomy (GTDB): domain Bacteria; phylum Acidobacteriota; class Terriglobia; order Bryobacterales; family Bryobacteraceae; genus DASQVJ01. The sequence goes on along the minus strand of DASQVJ010000186.1, from coordinate 636 downwards.
AGGGCCGCCAAACGCGAGATTCATCGTCGCACGCGCAGTGCAGGACACGATGCGGTCGAGCGGCTCGGCGTGCGGGCTCAGGCGCCAGACCGAGCCGAAACCCTCATGGGCAATGAGAAGGCAACCTTCGGTATCAAGCGCCAAACCATCTGGGCCGCCGAGGCCGCCATGCAAATGCGCGAAGGTGCCGACCTTGGTGACCAGGCCACTTCTGTGCAACGGCACGCGCCAGATTTGATTCGCTCGCGTCACCGCAACCAGGAGGGCGGTCTCCTCCGGATCGACCACAATGCCGTTCGGGCTTGGGATCGTGTCGATGAGGCAGGTCAGCCGTCCATCCGGGGTCAGGCGGTAAACGCGGCCTGTCGGGTCGTGCATGCCGGTCTGCCCCTGGTCGGTGAAATAGATCGTGCCCGACCGAGCGAAGACCAGATCGTTGATGCCCTTGAAACTCTCAGAACCAGCCGTGTCCAAGAAAGGTGAGACACGACCGCTCGCCGGATCCAACAGCATCAGCCCGCGCTTGTAATCGGTAATGAAGATCCGCCCGTCACGGTGTATCTTCAGTCCGTTCGGCCAGCCATCATACTCGCTGATCAGTTCCCAGTCGCCGGCTCGGTCAATCCGGAACACACG
>DASQVJ010000185.1:0-4079 GCA_035640835.1 Bryobacteraceae bacterium | reverse complement strand
CAATGAGCTTGCGACCGTCAAGTACTCAGTCCAGAAAGTGGTGGCGGTCACCGAGCCGAAGCAGCCGTTTGGCTCCGAGTCGCTGCTGCTCATCGTCCAGGGTCGCGTAGTGGCGGGTGTCGACCTTCAGGCGCTCCGACCTGCGGATGTCTTCGTAGGGCCGGACTATGTGCAGGTCCGGCTACCCGATCCGAAGATCCTGCACGTGTATCTGGACGAGAAGCACACGCAAGTCTGGGACCGTCGTGTAACGTGGTGGACGCCCTGGGTTCCCTTTAGTCGCGACCTCGAGAGTAAAGCCCGCATCCAAGCGATTGAAGAGATTGAGAAAACCGCCCTTGAGATGGGCGTCCTCAAAGACGCGGAGACCGGCGCTCGTTCGGCAGTCGGGAACCTCCTAAGAACGCTCGGCCTCCCCAATGTAAAGTTCGTTACTACAGGATCGCCTGGATCTTGAGATTCAGCGAGAGTTTGGTGTAATAGAAAATGCTATGGGTGGCCATAAGAAAGTTCTATCAATGGCTGGCCTTCTGATTGGGCTCGCCGGTTTACCCGCTTTTGGAGACGAGCTTCCACGCGACGCAGAGGCCCGGTTTCAAATCAAGTACGGTCGTCCGTCACCGACGGAAGAAGCTGAAGAACGACGTATTGCTGACGCCTTGAAACGCGATCGAAGCGAAGTCTTCACTGTTCTTGATCGTAACAAGGACGGTCGGGTAGATGCCCGGGAATTTCGGCGTCACGAAGCTCTGTTGCTACGCCTGGGACTGTTTCAAACGCCTCAGCAGGAACGCTTCCGGAAACTGGACTCTAACGGCGACGGGAAACTGAACGCTTCCGAGTGGAAGGACGGACTCTAACAAAAACCTGGTTGTTGAAAAGAGCCGCGCTCAACGTGTGAGCCCGGCTCTTTGTGTTTCCCGGCGGGAAAGATAGAAAGCCGCAAGACCAGCAAGCGCGATGCCCACCAGAACCTTCGGGAATGGGTCTGCAACCGCTGGAGGGACCGAGATGACTCCCTGGGCTCCAGCCCTCGCAGGCAGTGGGATGTAGCGGCCTCGAGACGGCGGATCGAACCTTGAGGCGAAGCGCATCAGGTCGCGACCGGTGCGATCCCCTACGATCGGCTCTCCATGGCCGGCTCCGACGAATTCCGGCTCGAGCGTCGCCAATAGCCTCACAGATCTCTCTGCAGCAGACCAATCGGAGGTAAGTGGTGCAGGAGCCCTGTGGAACTCCGGATGCTGCAGGGTCATCGCCACGAACGAATCCTGATTTACGGTAGTGAATGCGTCGCCAGCGATTAGTGTTCGATCAATCTCACGGAACAACGAAATGTGTCCATGGGTGTGCCCTGGCGTATGGATCCAGTGCCAGCCATGCATCTCAGGTATCGTTCCGTTTTCGGGCAACTCTCGAACCCAGTGTCGATAATCGTAGCCGTGTGTCGGCATCACTCGCGACAGCAGACCGATCGCGCCGCCAACAGTAGGATCCTTCGGCGGGTAATCCGATCGGCCTGTGAGATAGGGCAACTCGAGACGGTGAGCGTAGATCGGGACGCTCCAGGTTTGTGCTAGTTCATCAGCATTTCCAGCGTGATCGAAATGGCCATGAGTCAGTATGATCGCGCGAGGTCGAACGCCTTCGAACAGAATGTCGCTGACCTGTTTCACTCTCCATGCAAATCCTGGAAGGCCCGTATCGACCAGAAACCAGTGCCGTGGATTAATGCGAACGAAGTAGCAGTTCACAAATACGATTCGTAGCTGGTAGACACCGGCGGCAAACTCGTGAGGTGGAGGCAAGGGGTGGAGCAGCGTGCGGTCGAGGTTCAAGCAGAGTCCTCCAAACAAAGTTTAGGCGTGGCTACGAGAACCACGCCCTTTGCACGTTTGATGACGACTTACGGACGAACTTTGAGGTTGTTGACGACTTTCCTGACGCCCTCGGAGTTGGCCACAACGGTCTCAGCGAGGCGCCGGTCGGCAGAGGTGGGCACTGTACCATTCAGCGTGACGACTCCGTCATTGACGTCGACGTCGATGCTGGTGAGAGTCGAGAGACGAACGTCGCCTGCAAGCTTGGTCTTCACCTTGGCAGCCAAAGCGGCGTTATCAAGGTGTTCGCCGGCCTTTTCGACACCCCGCTCTGTGGCCCTTCCAGCCCGAGCGGCCCCTTCACGGGCACGTTCACCTGTGCGGTCCGCGGCTTCGCCAGCCCTTTCTGCGGCGGCATTGGTTCGATTGCGTTCGGATTGGGTGCAAGCGGTACCGATAGCTAGCAAAAAGGTCAACGAGAGTAGCGTAATCTTGTTCACTGTGTCTCCTCCTTTCAGATCATGAGACTTCTTCGCGAGCCCACTTGTTTCCCTCGAACGTTTATCCAAGCGTTGCGGCGGCCCGTCGAAGGAGGTGAGCAACGCTTGTTTTGATGAGACTCGGATGTCGACGCAACACCTGGAGCGGCCAAGTGTCTACCAGGTTGGTGCGCAGAGCCTCCGTGAACTCGCGCGGTGTCAGCAATTGGAGCAGTTGAGCTTTTTCATCCCATTGCTCATCGGAATACGTGGCGATTCTGCGGTTGATCTCGTGAGCCAGCTGCAGGTTGCGACCATGTTGACGATTCCATTCGCGATCGTAACGGCTAAGACGTCGTGCCGACAAATCGTTCTGTTGGATAGCGTTAGCGCCGATCTCGCCGGCCATGCGACCTGCGTAGATTGCCCAGCGAATGCCTTCGCCCACTAGTGCGGACGGCTGTCCGCCGGCATCTCCTGCCGCTAGGATTCCGTCGCCGCTGATGCGCTCGATGGGACCGTCCGAAGGGATTAGTCCGTGATGATACTCGAGTGGCTGTGCACCACGAAAATTCATTCCGAAGTCGCCGGAGCGCGCGAGCAACTCGTCGAGCAACTTTTCTGGGTTCGTTTCGACATCGGGATGAATCACGCCAACACCCAGACGCACTCGTGAATTTCCCCAAGGGAACGCCCACGCGTAACCGGCGGGCGCAATCGCCGAGCCGACGATTAAAAGAGCTTCACGCTGGTCGTAGTTGGGCGCGTGCAGATCGTACTCGGCGCCCACACCGAAGCGGCGGCACCCTTCGTAGGCTCCCGACTGTCGAAAGATGGAGCTGCGATGGCCGGACGCATCAATGGTGAGCTTTGCGTAGACGCTATGCTCTTGCCCACCGCGATCACGCACAATCAGGCCCTGAACACCTGTCGTGCCGAGAATCGGCCGGAGGACGCTGTGACCAAGGCGAATCTCCGCGCCTGCTTCGATGGCTCGTACTGCCAGGTGCTGATACGTGGCATGGACGTCGATCACGCAGAACTCAGGCGTCTCGTAATCGAACGCGACCGAGTGATTTGGCGAAACGAACCGGCCACGATGAACCGGATGCCAGAGGTGGCTCGGAAGGCCAAGTTCGGTCAGGTCCGTCGCAAAGCTTCCGCCGCTGGTGCGAACGGGCGAGCCGATTTCGCGATTGTGCTCGAAAACAACCACGGAAAGCCCAGCGCGAGCTACGTATTCAGCCGCGGAGAGCCCTGCAGGTCCGCCTCCCGCGACGGCAACGTCGATGTGCATCGAAGAGGAGGGTAGCACGCCCTACTTTTTGTCGCCCTATTTCTTCTCGAACACCACAGCTTGGGTCTGGGTTCCGGAGAACTTCGAGAAGAATGCTCGTACATCCGCGTATTGGGCGGCGGGTACAGTCAGGTTGTGGAAGCGAACACTTTGTTCGAAAAGCAACTCGCGATCGTGGACTTTCCAGGAGACCTCGTAATCACCGAACGTGCTCGTGACTTTCAAAGACTCAGGCAATTCATCGAGCACGAAGCCTTCGGGAAGCTGAAGCCGAACCACGTTGTGCCGTGAGCGACCTCGGATCCTGACCGGGAGCTTCCGCTCCTGCTCCGACAACGTGTAGTCGTTGTTGGGCACTAGTGCGCCAGGGCTGACCATCAGCAAGCGCCCCTGCAGGATCTGTCCAAACCGCAGAACATTGAGGTCGACGGTCGCTTGAACTTTGTCGCGAGGGCGATCGGAAGCCTCGAGTGAGTTGATGGT
>DASQVJ010000184.1:0-30543 GCA_035640835.1 Bryobacteraceae bacterium | reverse complement strand
GGAGGTTTGATCAACGCGCTGCTACTCGGAGTGCTCGTCGCACACGGTCGCCGTGGCGGGGGAGATTCGCTTCGAGAGCCTCTCGATGCTCAATCCTACCGAGCGCAGCCCGAACAGGCTGGTGAAAAAGGCTGCCACGGGTGAACACGGATGGACATGGATAAGACTAGTTTCATCACTGTGCATCCGTGGGCAACGATGCGGCTGAGCACGTATGGTTCCAGCCAGTTCTTTCGCGTTCAGCGCGCATTAGCGGCATCGTCCCTCAACCTCAACAACACGGGTTCGGTGCCGGGTGTCTGATACACGAGGTCGATGGTCTTCAGCTTGCCTACATTGCCCTTGTAAGGAAAGTACAAATAGCCGCTGACTGGATGCTTCGTTGGACCCTCGACCAGTGCGCGCTCGGATATGAGTTGCACAGGGGATTCGTTCGGTCGCTCGACCCCCGGCGCGGCATCGGTGGATGCCGTTGGCGGCCTCGGGGTGCGCGAACGAGGATCCCGCCGATCTCCCGGAAAACGCTCGACGGGGGCTGGTGGACCACCTATGCCTCCACCACCAGCACCGCCGGAAGCTGAGCCTCCCTGTTGCCCGGCCCAATCGGGGTACTTGATGGAAGCGGCGACCATGCCCGGGAACTGAGCAAAGACGGCCGACTTCTTGTTGTTAAAGCGCAGGCTGAAGTGGGAAGCCGAGACCGTCATCTCCTTGGCAGGAAAGATGGCGACCTCAACCACGAGATAGTCGTCCGTTACGAAGGATTGTTTCTGGCCGAAGAAGGTCCTGACCAGAAAGTCCGCCGCGACTGTACCTGACGGAATCGGTTGTTGAACTTCGTATTCCGAGGGCTTGGCTTTGACGTCGGTGCCGGCGCCGCAAAGCAGCGACGGGAACATGCATGCGACCGTCGCGCCTGCCAGAGCGCAAAGCCGATTTAACAGGCGGCACATGCCCGCAGTATACTCTCGAAACTATGAAGATCGTAGTTCTGTGGGTCGCCGCCATGGGGTTGACGTGTCTTTCCGCCGAGCCACCCCCGGCAAAACGCGTCACGAATCGTCCCACAACGAAGCAGCCATCGCTGAAGGCTGTGCTCGATGCCGTGCTCTCTTCTCAGGCCGCCTCTTCCGCCTTCTATGGCGTCCATGTCGTGGATCTCGATACTGGAGCGGACGTCTACAAGACCAACGAGTCGCGCTTCTTCGTGCCGGCGTCGAACACGAAGCTGTACAGCAGCGCTTTCGCGCTCGGAACCCTCGGGCTCGAGCATCAGTTCAAGACGGAAGTGAGGAGCACGGCGACGCTCGTGGATGGCGTGTTGAAGGGCGATCTGCGGCTGGTTGGCGGAGGCGATCCCAACCTTTCCGGACGCGTGTTGCCCTATGATCCTGAAGCGGAGCCGGGCAACCCGTTGGGTCCGCTCGAGTGGCTCGCCGACCAAGTGGTGACCGCAGGGATTCGCCAGATCGAGGGCGACATCGTCGGAGATGACCGGCTCTATGTCTACGAACCGTTTCCCGTCGGATGGGGTCTCGGCGACACGGTTACGGAATACGGCGCTCCGGTCAGTGCACTGACCGTCAACGACAACACCTTCGAGATGACCTTCGCTCCGGGATCCGCTGCCGGCGAACCAGCTCGAGTGACGTTGAAACCAGCGGCGGAGTACTTCGAAATCGACAATCAGATGATCACGGTCGAGACCGGCATCGGCTTTCCCGAAGTCTCACGAGAGCCCGGCTCGCGTACCATCCGTTTGCGTGGCACGATACTTCGCACCTCGGCGCCAAGGACGAGGGGATTCGCCGTGGACGATCCCGCACATTACGCAGCATTCCTGTTTAGGGAACTTCTGGAGCGGCGAGGCGTTCGCATCGAGGGCAAGATCCGAGCCGATCATCGCCATGCCGGTGAACCTCATGAAGCTCCGGCGGGGCAAGTGTTTGCAACGCACACGTCCCGGCCACTCCGGTTAGCTGCTCAGATCGTGAATAAGGAGAGTCAGAATCTGCACGCCGAGTTGATGCTGCTGGCAGCCGGGACAGCGTCGGGCGGAAATGGATCGAGAAGGGACGCCGTGAAGAAACTCGAGGCGTTTCTCACCAGCGCAGGCGTTCCGCCGAAGTCTTACGAGTTGTACGATGGCTCGGGCCTGTCGCGGATGGGACTCATCAAGCCTGAGGCGACCATCGCGCTGCTCCGGTATCTTTGGTCAAAGTTCGATCACGACCTGGTACTCAACATGCTTCCTGTAGGCGGCCGGGACGGCACGTTGCGCAATCGGTTTGAAAGCCGCGAAGGGGCTGAAAATATTCGCGCGAAGACGGGCAGTTTGAGCCATGTGGCGGCGCTTTCCGGTTTCGCGTTGAGAAAGAAAGGTGGCGTGTACGCGTTTTCGATCATGGTGAACAACTTCGGAGGGCCCTCGGCCGATACACGGACCGTGGTTGATAACATAGCTTTAGCGCTGGTTGAGAGATAACAATGCCGATCTTCGAGTACAAATGTTCCGAGTGCGGGACCAAGTTTGAAAAGCTAGTTCGCAACGGTTCCACTGCGGTCGCCTGTCCAAGTTGCGGCGACGAGCGAGTGAACCAGGAGCTTTCCACATTTGCGACGCGTAGCGGCGGTCGCACTGCCGAGGCTTCGATGGGTGGCGGCTGTCCATCAGGAATGTGCCAGACACCCGGCCTGTGCGGACGAAACTAGAAGCTCGCCAGTAGCTTCTTAGGTGCGATCAGGCGCCACGCCTGCACGATGTGCGCGTTGAGGTCTTCCTGATCGATCTGCGTCAACTCAACGCCTACCCAACCTTTCACGCCGACATACGGTGGGCGATAGAACGTTTTCGGCCACGAGTTGATGAGCGTCGCCTGCATGCTTGGCGGGACGGGAATCCAGACGGCAAGGTGTCCATCGTTGTGATGATTGTTGGCAATCATCGCGAAGACTTTCTTGGCGACAAAGAACGTCGGTTCACCGTGCGAGAGACGCTCGGACGTGCCGGGAAGGGCGAGGCAGAGCTTGCGCACTCGTTCGATTTGTTCGGTGCTTTCGTCCATTAGCAACAGTTTGCCGCACGCGGAAAAACGTTAGCCGACACAAATAATTTGACTTTCCCTTTTTCTTCGCCAAGAATGGAAGAGGACGGACCTCCCCTATGGCCTTGACGAAGAGACAAAAGCAGGTTCTCGACTTTCTGGCGGATTTCGTAGAGTCGCGAGGCTACAGCCCAAGCTATGAAGAGATTGCGAAGGGGCTGGACCTTGCGTCGCTCGCAACCGTTCATAAGCACATCTCCGCTCTGGAAGCGAAGCAGTATCTGCGTCGCAGCTTCAACCAGAGCCGGTCATTGGAAGTTGCGCCGAAATTCTACGAGGAGACGCGACGCAGCAGAGGCGGACCCGCATCCGCAACGCTCGAGTTTCCTCTACTTGGACGTATCGCTGCCGGCTCGCCCGTGGAGGCGTTCGCTTCCGACGAGAAGCTGACGTTTGCGGATTTCGCTTCGGATCCCGGTACGTACGCGCTGCAAGTTCGGGGCGAGTCGATGATCGAGGATCACATTTGCGACGGCGATTACGTTCTCATCCAGCGCCAGGCAGACGCTCGAGACGGCGAGATCGTGGTGGCGCTAGTAGGTGGCGCTGAGACGACCCTCAAGCGCCTTTACCGTGAGAGCAACGGAATGATTCGATTGCAACCAGCCAATTCGGCGATGGAGCCGATTCTAGTGCCTGCTGCATCGGTGCAGATCCAAGGCAAAGTCTTGGCGGTGCTTCGAAAGTACAAGTAGCTACTTCTGACGCTCGGCGAGCAGTTCTTTTTCGGCCTGTAACCAATCGTCGAGGTCGGACCCACTTTGGCCGCCCCGAGCTTCCCAGATGAGGTAGGCGCGAAGGGCGATCTCCTCATTGGTAGGCCGCGAAACGGGCATTGTCGGAACTGCGGCAATCGGTTCGACTGCTACTGCGGCCATAACCTTAGGAGCGGGTTCGGCAACAGGTGCTGAGGGAGCTATTGCGATTTCTTCGAACGCGGGCTCCACGGGTTTCGCGACCACTACCTTCTTGTTCGTTTTCTTTGGGGTAGCGTGTTTGTGGGGCGCAGCCGGGGCGCTGCTCTTGGTGGTAGAACGCTTTTTGGGCTTCTCCACCGCCGGGGCAGGAATTGCGTCTGCTTCGGTCGTCTTGCGTTTAGGCATGCTCAATCTTATCAGAACGCCAAATCATTTGGATGTCATTTTGTTTCCATCCACGTATCCGGAAGCGTCACCGCGGGCTCGCAACGGCGACACGCTCGGCGGCATCCAAGTAGAGGGTCGGTATACTAGTATTCTCAGGAGTTTACGTTTTGTCCCTTCGCAGTTTTGCCCGCTTGTTCACATATACACAGCTGCTTCCGGTGCTCGAGAGCGGCGAGGAAACACTCGTCGGTGGCCAGGCGGTGATGGAGGGGGTGATGATGCGCGCTCCTCACAGCTACTGCGTCGCAGTACGGAAGCCAAATGGTGAGATCGTGACGGAAGAGGCGCCTCTCGCGAAGGTCTCTGAAAAGTATCCGATTTTCAAATACCCCTTCGTGCGCGGCGTTGGGACACTCGGCCAGGCGATGTGGCTTGGCATGAAGGCTCTGCGATTCTCAGCCAACGCGGCGCTCGATGAAGAGGAACAAAGCGGCAAGAAGAAGGAAGAGATCACGGGCGGCATGATGGCGTTGAACCTGGTGGTTTCTCTCGGGTTCTTCATCTTCCTCTACAAGTTCGTGCCCCTGTTCCTCACCTCGCTCCTTGAAAAAGCCATCCCAGCACTGCAGGGGCGGATCCTGTTCAATCTGACCGACGGCCTCATCCGCATGGCGATCTTCCTGACGTTCCTCTATCTGATCTCTCGTATGAAGGACATACGCCGGGTATTTGAGTATCACGGGGCCGAGCACAAGGTCGTGTTCAATTTCGAGTCCGGCAAGCCGGTCAATGTGGCGAACGCACAGCAATTTGTGACGTGGCATCCGCGCTGTGGCACGAGCTTCCTGCTCGTGGTGATGGTGATCAGCATGGTGCTCTACGCGTTCCTGCCGTTTGATGGGTTCGTTGGGAAGTTCCTGGGACGCATTGCTCTCTTGCCGGTCGTTACGGGACTGAGCTACGAACTGATCCGGCTTGCGGCGCGTCGTCCGAATTTCTTCCTGACCGCCATCACCGCACCGGGATTGTGGCTGCAGCGTATAACGACTCAGGAACCATCTGACGATCAAGCGGAAGTAGCGATTCGGGCGCTTGACGGCGCAATGGAATTGGAGAAGGCGCAAGGCGGCCAGTTAGTAATCGCTTAACGGCCCCAATCGAAGGTTAGCGCCCGGAAAACAACATGCAATATCTGCAGAAGCTGGAAGGTATCGAGTCGCGCTTTGAAGAGCTGACTCAGCAGATGGCAGATCCCGATGTGATCGGCCAGACGGACTCGTACCGCAAAATTTCAAAGCAACAAAGCGAACTCAGTGAAGTTGTCGCGAAGTATCGGGAGTGGAAGAAGGTTCATTCGGATCTCGAGGGTGCCCGGCAGATGATGGCCGAGAATGACCCTGAGATTCGAGACATGGCTTCGGAAGATATCGCTCGCCTCGAGCCTGAGATCGAGCGCATCGAGAACGAGCTGAAGCTTCTGCTGCTGCCTCGCGATCCGAATGATGAGAAGAACATCGTTCTAGAAATCCGGAAAGGCACCGGTGGTGACGAAGCGTCGTTGTTTGCAGGCGAGCTGTTCCGCGCTTATCTCAAGTACGCCGAGAGTCGAGGCTGGCGCGTGGAAGTCACGTCGATGAGCGAATCGGGCGTCGGCGGCTTGAATGAAGTGATCGCGCTGGTGAGCGGCACGAAGGTGTATAGCCAGCTCAAGTACGAGAGCGGCGTGCATCGCGTCCAGCGTGTTCCGGCGACGGAAACACAAGGCCGCATTCATACCTCCACGGTCACGGTGGCTGTCATGCCCGAGGCCGACGACATCGATATTCACATCGATCCCAAGGATGTTCGCGTCGACACCTTCTGTTCCTCCGGTCCTGGCGGACAGTCAGTGAACACGACGTACTCGGCCGTTCGGCTGACTCACATCCCGACAGGTCTTGTTGTGTCGTGCCAGGACGAAAAGTCGCAGATCAAGAATCGTGCGAAGGCGGAGCGCGTGTTGAGAGCGCGTTTGTACGAGATCGAGCTCGAGAAGCAGCAGGCGGAGATCGGTGCGGATCGCAAGAGCATGGTCGGCACGGGCGATCGAAGCGAGAAGATCCGCACGTACAACTTCAAAGAGAATCGTGTGACGGATCATCGCATCGGCCTGACGATCTATCAGCTCGACCTGGTGATGCAAGGCCAGCTCAACAACTTAATCGATTCCACAGTCACCTACTTCCAAACCGAGAAGCTGAAACAGGAAGCCCAGAATGACCGTCGCAACGGCGCTTCAGCAGGGGACAAAACTTCTTGAGGATGGCGCCGTTCCTGTTCCGAAGCTGACCGCTGAGGTACTTCTCTCCCACGCTCTCAAGAAGGAGCGTATCTTTCTTTTCGCGCATCCTGAACACGAGCTCAGCGAGGTCGCGTGGATCCACTATGGACGCTATCTGCATGAGCGCATCGGCGGCAAACCCACGCAGTACATCACGAAGCGGCAGGAGTTTTACGGTCGCGACTTTCGAGTAACCCCGGCAGTGTTGATACCACGGCCGGAGACGGAGTTTGTGGTCGAGGAGGCGCTCCGGTGGTGTACTCCCGAATCGAAGGTTCTCGATGTCTGCACGGGCTCGGGTGCGATTGCGGTGACGATTGCGCTCGAGAAGCAGATGCCCGTGCTGGCGAGCGACCTGTCGGGCGATGCGTTGTTGGTAGCGAAATGCAACGCAATGACACTTGGCGCGCAGGTCGACTTCGTTCGCATGGACCTTCTCGAAGGGATTCGCCATGGGGTCCTCGACGTGCTGACTGCGAACCCGCCGTATGTAGCCGAGTCGCAGCGTGAGGGACTGCAGCGGGAGGTTCGTGACTTCGAGCCGCCGCTCGCGTTGTTCGGTGGACCTGAGGGTACAGAGGTCTACTCGCGACTCATCAGGCAGGCCGCGGACGTCTTGCGCCCCGGTGGTCGACTCGTTCTCGAGCTTGGCTTCAATTCGTTACCCGCGGTCCGAACCTTCGCTGAGCCCTTCTTCGACGACGAAATCGTCCGTCACGACCTGGCCGGCTTCCAACGCGTTTTTTCCGCTCGACGCAAGGTGTAGCCATGCAGAGGATTGTTGCCCACATCGACATGGATGCGTTCTTCGTGTCGGTGGAGGAGCTGTTTGATCCTTCGTTGAAGGGAAAGCCCGTCGTAGTCGGCGGCAAGGCGAACGAACGTGGCGTGGTGTCGGCAGCATCGTATGCGGCGCGCAAGTACGGTGTGCACTCGGCCATGCCCTTGCGACGCGCATACCAGCTTTGTCCTCACGCGATCTTTGTCGAGGGACACATGTCGAGGTACCGCGATTGTTCGCAGATGGTTTATGCCGTACTGCAGAAGTTCTCGCCGAAGGTGGAGATGGCCTCCATCGACGAGGCGTATCTCGACCTGACCGGCACAGAACGACTGCATGGCCCAACGCTGAAGGCGACCCACGAGTTGCACGAAGCGGTGCGCCGGGAGACGCGGCTCAACTGCTCGATTGGTGTGTCGAGCTCGCGGATGGTGTCAAAGGTCGCGTCCGATCAGGCGAAGCCCAACGGTGTGCTGTGGATCCCGGTGGGGCAGGAGGCAGCGTTCCTTGGGCCGCTCGATGTGCGCAAGATCCCGGGGGTCGGCAAGCGGACAGAGCAGGTGCTGCACGAAATGGGCATCCGGCGTGTTCGGGATCTCGCCGCTCTCGACGCCGGGTTTCTCGAATCGCGGTTAGGCAAGTGGGGGTTGGCGCTTGCGGGCAAGTCGCTCGGGCTCGACGCGGGTGGCTACTTCGACCACGACGTCGGGTCCGAGGAAGACCCGAAGTCCATCAGCCACGAGCATACGTTCGGAGAAGACTCGACAGATGCCGACCATCTGGAAGCGACATTGGCGAAGCTCTCCGAGCTGGTCTGTCGCAGATTGCGCGAGCATGGAATGCACGCCCGCACGATGCACATTAAGCTGCGATATAGCGACTTCAGCACCTACACGCGGGCGGTCACCTTCGATCAGCCAACCGATCTGGACATCGATCTGGTGGAGCATTCGCGAATGCTCTTCCGAAGGAACTGGAATGGCACCGCCGTGCGACTGCTAGGCGTCGCTGCGACGGGTCTCAGCTCGCACGAGGGTCAACTCAACCTGCTCGACTCGGAGAAGACGGTTCGCTGGCGTAACGCGCTCACTGCTGCCGACAAGCTTCGAGACAAGTTCGGTGATTCGAGCGTTAAGCTTGGCTCGGGCATGAAGGGCTCGTATCGCGAGAAGACGCACGAGAATCCCGCGGACCTGTTCGGCCGGAAGAAGCGCCCTAAGCCTGAAACTTAACGATTCGCGCGAAGCTTTGGGGATCGAGGCTGGCTCCGCCAACGAGCACCCCATCGATGCCCTCTTGAGCCATCAAACCGTCGATGTTGTCCGGTTTCACGCTGCCTCCATAGAGGATGCGCGTCTTGGCGGCGACCTCGTTGCCGAAGGTCGAAGCCACCTCGCGACGGATGAGTGCATGTGCCTCAGCAGCCATTTCGGGCGTTGCAGTGTGACCCGTGCCGATGGCCCACACAGGCTCGTACGCAATCACAAGTCTTTCGAAAGCGCTCGGAGCAATGCAGGTGACTCCGGTGCGGCATTGACCCAGCAGGACTGCCTCGGTGCTTCCTGCTTCGCGCTCCTCGAGTCTCTCGCCAACGCACACGATCGGAGTCAGATCGGCCTCCAGTGCAGCGTTTGTGCGGGAGAGCACCGTCGCATCGGTCTCGCCGAAGTATTGACGCCGTTCGCTGTGTCCGACAATGACATAACGGCAGCCGACTGCCTTGAGCATTGGCCCGGAGACTTCGCCGGTGTAGGCGCCCTCCTTCACCCAGTACAGGTTCTGTCCTCCAATCTCGACATTCGACCCGGAGGTGGAGGCGTGGGCAGCCGGGATGTTCACGAAGGGGGGACAAATCGCGATGTCGCGATCGCGCATATCCTTTACCAGGGGGAGGAAAGCCTCAAAGTACGCCGTCGTCTCCGGGGCAGTCTTGTACATCTTCCAGTTGCCGGCGATCAGATGTCTTCGCATAGGGATCAACCTTCGATTGTAGATGTCGCAAGCGTCAGGAGATCAGATTGAGGAAGCTCTGGCCGTGGGAAAGCTTGCAATCGAAGTTCTCAGCGACGGTTTGACCGAGGTCGCTGAGTGTCGATCGTAAGCCCAAGTCGATGCCCGGCTTGCCGCCCTTTACGATTAGCGGGACGTACTCGCGCGTGTGATCGGTGCTGGGCGTAGTCGGATCGCATCCATGATCCGCGGTGAAGATCAGCAAATCGCCCGGTTGAGCCGCGGACTCGAGTTGGGGAATCCATCGATCGACCGCTTCGAGTGCGCTCGCATAGCCCTCAACATCGTTGCGATGGCCGTACTGCTGATCGAAGTCGACGAGGTTCACGAAGATCAAGCCCTCCTTCGTCTCTTCCATCGCCGAGATCGTCTTGTGCATGCCGTCGTCGTTGCTGGTGGTCTTGTCGTAATCGCCGATGCCGCGCCCCAGGAACACATCGAAGATCTTGCCGACGCTGTGGACCGCGATGCCACGTTCGTTGAGCTGGTCGAGCAACATGCCCTTCGGCGGCGGCACGGCGTAATCTTTACGGTTCGGCGTGCGGCGGAAGCTTCCAGGACTGCCCTCGAAAGGCCGCGCGATCACTCGACCTACTTCGAGGGGACCACGGAGGAGACCGCGGGCCGTTTCGCAGATCTTGTACAGCTCCCACAACGGGATCACTTCTTCATGGGCGGCTATCTGGAAGACGCTGTCGGCCGACGTGTACACGATCGGCGCTCCGGTGCGCATGTGCTCTTCGCCTAGCTCCTTGATGATCTCGGTGCCCGAGGCAGCGACGTTGCCGATCGTGTTGCGGGCGATGCGTCGCTCGAACTCATCGAGGAAGTCGCGAGGGAAGCCGTTGGGAAATAGTGGAAAGGGTTTGTCGAGATGGACGCCCGCCATCTCCCAGTGCCCGGTGGTCGTGTCCTTGCCGGGGGAGGCGAGAGCGCAACGCCCGAAGGCCGCCTCGGGTGAGTCGACAGGCTCGATTCCATTCAATGCCTTCAGATTCGCCAGGCCGAGGCGCCGGAAATTTGGCAGATCCAAAGGTCGCTGGCGAGCGATGTTGCCGAGCGTATCTACCGTGAGGTCATCGCCAAAAGCAGCCGCATCGGGCATCGCGCCGACGCCCACGCTATCGAGCACGATCCAAACCACTCGCTGGAAGGCCGGCATTAGTTCGAGGCCTTCAGAGCCTGAACCTGCAGGGCTTCATTGATACGCTCCGTCAGCATGTCGACGAAACGCTCCGGGATGTACCCATTCATGCGGCTGTGGACCCGGCCATTGCGATCGATGACGACAGTCGCCGGGATCGAGCTCACTTTGAAAAACACCCCGAGCCCGTCTTCAAAGTAAACGGACTTCTTCCAGCCATTCTGCTCGAGGAACGGCTTCACGACTGACCGGTCTTCGTCTGTGCTGATGGCGAGGAAAACGACATCATCGCGTCCCGCGAACCGCTTCCTCACCTGCTCGTAGAGCGGATATTGGCCGCGGCACGGTCCGCACCAGGTCGCCCAGAAGTCCATGATCACGACTTTTCCTTTGAGCGAAGAGAGCGCGAGCTTTTCGCCATTAAGCCCGGTGATCACGAACTGCATCGGGTCGGTCAGTTCCATGTTGGGGATCGTGCCACGCTGGCTCGCGGCACGCTTCAACTGGATATCGGAGACACGATCGTACGATTGCAGGATGAGGTCGCCAAGGCCCGTCTCATTCCCCTTCAACTTACGGTAGATCTCGCCGAGATGCGCACGATCCCGGGCCCGGTCGATCTCGGAGTTCTTGTCATCGGGCACCGCAAACGCGAGCGCGTACCACTTAATGGCCCCTTCCTCTTTGCCGCCTTTGATCAGCCAGCGCCCGACTTCACGAGCTGCCTCAGCCGACGGGAAGGTATCGAACGCCTTCTGGGCGAGTGCGATCGCATCCGACTGTTTGCCAAGATTGCCGGTAGCTCGTGCCTGGTAGGTGATCGCGCGGGCAATGGCGCGGTCCAACTCGTCAGCCATCACAGCGCGAGCCCGGTTCTTGGCCGGATCATCCTTGGTGTACTCGCGCATCGATTCTTCGAGTTTGCTGGAGTACTTGAGCGCACGCTCCGCGCTTGCTTTGTCATCGCTCGAGAGCAATACGCGTGCTACGCGCTCGAGAAGCGTCACGTCGCTCATGTCGCGCGCCAAAACCCGCTCGCCATATTTCAGGATGCGCTCGTTGTCGCGTAGCTCGAGCGCCGCTTTCACAGCAGCCAGCTCGAGAGGCTCACGCTGCTTGGTCATCGGATAGCGATTGAGATGCTGCTCAATCACGCGAAGGAAATCAGTGGGGCTGTTGCCGGCCTCGCCGATTGCCTGACGTAGAGCTTTCTCCTCAGCGGACTCGTCCACCTGTCCCGCGACTTGTGAGTAAAGCGCGGCGTTGGACAGGACAAGGGCCAGGAGTCCTCGTGTAAATAAATTCATTCTGCTTTGGGTTTTGCGGCCCGAAACGCCTCGGCCAGGCTGGCCGCACGTTCTCGGGCCATGTGGAGATAGGAATCGTTCTTTGCCACTCGCTCGAGCAGCGGCAGGAAGCGTTCACGAGAAACTAACCGGCCGCGATCGCTTGCGGCTTCAATTTGCAGCAGCGTGTGATTCACACCCAGCCGGTCGAATCGCGCCGTCCGTTCCAGGTCGAACAAGAGCATCTGTGTTTCGGTGATGCGATCGAACCAATCGACCAATAAGCGGGCGTTTTCATCGAGCGTGTAGTTGAACTTGGCTTCGTTTTTGACGGAGCCGTCCTCCCAACGAAGAGTCTTCTCGCCCATGAACGCAACTTTGAGATTCGATTCGAGAGGCGCGGAAAAGTGGTTCACCTTCTCGGCGAGCCCAAACAGCACCTGCACTTCGTCCTGCTTCACTCGAAAGGAAATGGCCTGATCGTCTTCGTTCGAATCCCGAAAAACAGCATCGCCGGATTTTGACACCTCGATGCGGACATAGGCAGGTGTGCTCTTCGGAAAGCTCTTAATGAAGGTGATTTTGGGTTCCGCTAAGAGCGCGGGAACCGCCAGAAGCAACAGCCAAATCAGTCTCATACCCCTGTTCCGATCAGACGTTTGGTTGATAGATGGGTTGCGTGACAAATGGCCACGGCGACGGCATCGGACGCGTCTTCCGTTTCGAACTCAGTGCCATTGCCGCAAAGCAGGCGAATCATGTGCTGCACCTCTGATTTCTGCGCGCGGCCATTGCCTGCGACACTTACTTTGACTGTGGCCGGAGGATATTCGCCGCAATCTAATCCGGCCTCAGCCATCGCCATCAGGACAACTCCCCGAACGTGCGCAAGTTTCAGGGCCGTTCGACTGTTCAGGGCGTGAAACACATCCTCCACTGCTCCGCTTTCAGGCTGATGGGCCTGAATAATGACGCGGAGCTCGGAGTGGATGTTCAAAAGTCGGAGTGGAAAAGAGTGTTTAGCTACAGTGCGGATGACACCGCTGGTGAGTACCCTGTGCCGGACACCGTCGCTCTCGATCACACCGTAACCAGTGCGTTCCGAGCCGCAATCGATGCCGAGCACCCTCATCGATTCAGACCGATGGAGTCTCGCTACGCGAGCGCTTCCATCTCCTTCTCACTGATGTCGAAGTTTGCGTAGACGTTCTGGACATCGTCATGATCCTCTAGTGAATCGATGAGCTTGAGAATGCCTCGCGCGTTCGACCCCTCTACCTCAATCGTATTCTTCGGGATCCAGGCGAAGCTCTGACCGGCGATCGGGAGTTTGGCCTTTTCTACAGCCTCTACTACACTCATGTGGGCTTCGGGTGCAGAAAGCACTTCCCAATTTTCGCCATTGTCGCGGACGTCATCGGCGCCGGCATCGAGCGCGATGTTCATCAACTGCTCTTCGGTCGCCTTCTCCTTGTCGATGAGGATCTGGCCCTTGCGCTCGAACATCCAAGCGACGCTGCCTTGCTCACCCAAGTTGCCGCCATTCTTTGAAAATACGTGGCGGATTTCACTCACCGTCCGATTGCGATTGTCGGTTGCTACTTCCACAACCACCGCAATGCCTCCGGGCCCGTAGCCCTCATAGGTGATCTCGTCAATCTGTCCGCCTTCAAGCTCACCCGTGCCACGCATTATGGCGCGCTTGATGTTGTCGGCGGGCATGGAAACGGCCTTTGCTGCGACAATCGCCGTGCGAAGTCGGGGGTTTGCGTCCGGGTCGCCTCCGTTGCGAGCGGCGATTTGGATTTCTTTGATCAGCCGCGTAAACTGCTTGCCGCGTTTGGCATCCAGGGCAGCCTTCTTATGTTTGATGGTCGCCCATTTTGAATGTCCGGACATTCGTAACCTCTAATCAGGAAGGGAGATTGGCGGGTTGGAACCCAATTGTCAGGATAACAAACTCAGTCGTTTGGAGGAAGCACGCAGGATGTGTGTACCAGCTCCCGCAAGTCCCGGCGAGTTATCGTTTTGAAATTCAAGATTGATGCAGGGTTACTTCGTCGTTGTGATGAGGCAACATAGCCGGCGCAGATCCGGCGCAGCGCTCTTCCCATGTTTCACCCCTGGCTCGCCGACCAGTTAAACGCCCGGCCGTAACCGTTGGTCGCCGGCGTCACACGTTATAATCGGCGGCAGATGGACTTGTACGACGAGATTGTCCGCTTGCGACGCCTTGGCCAGAAATGTGCTCTTGCGACCATCGTCCAGGTTCGCGGATCTATCCCGAGCCACGAGAGTGCGAAGTTGTTGGTTCGAGAGGACGGCTCGATGCTGGGAACCATCGGCGGCGGCTGCGTAGAGGCCGAAGTCTGGAGCGTTGCCCGCGAGGTGATTCAAACCGAACGAGCCCGCCATTTGAACTTCAGTCTCGGACAGGATGCGGCTTACGACAACGGTCTGATCTGCGGCGGCCAGCTCGACGTGTTCATCGAGCCTGTTCTTCCGCAGCCCTCTGCCTTCATCTTCGGCGCCGGCCACATCTCGAAGAGCCTTTGCAAAGTGGCGACGCTCGCAGGGTTTCGCGTAACAGTCGTAGACGATCGCGAGATGTTTGCCAATCGCGAGCGCTTCCCGGACGCCGACGAGGTGCATGCAGGCGAGTACGAACCGATTTTCAGCGAGCTGCCCATCAACGAGAACAGCTACCTGATCATCGTCACCCGCGGACATCGTGACGATATGCGTGTGTTGAAGCTTGCTGTCGGCACCAGTGCACGATACATCTCCATGATCGGCAGCAAGCGTAAGGTGATCTCGGTCATTCGCGAACTCGAGAAGGAAGGTATTCCGGCGTCGGCCTTCGAGAAGATCTTTGCACCCATGGGACTCGAGATTGGGGCCATCACTCCGGAAGAAATCGCTGTCTCGGTCGTCGCCGAGATGATCGCGGTCCGGCGCAATCCCGAGTCCAATTGGAAGAGCCTTTCGAAGACCATCTACGCCAACGAGCGGCTGCGCGCTCTTTTGCAGTGAACCTCGCGGGACTCATCCTCGCCGGCGGGAAGTCGCAACGCATGGGGAAGCCGAAGGCATTGCTTTCGCTGCAAGGCGATACCTTCCTGGACCGTCTGATCGGAACATTCTCAAGGACGTGCTCGTCTGTTACGGTGGTGCTCGGGCATGAGGCGGAAATGATCGAAAACCGCCTTGCACGCGGCAAAGAGGCTCAAATCGTGGTGAACCGGGATTACGAGCTCGGGCAACTCTCGTCGTTTCAATGCGGATTGCGCGCGCTGCCACCGACGGCCGAGGCGGTCCTATTCACCCCCGTTGACTACCCGTCCTTCCGTCCCGAGACTGTCGAACTGCTGAAGCTTGCCGCTCAACCCGGGGACTTGCTGGTAATTCCCAGGCGCAACGGAAAGCGTGGCCATCCGGTGCTCGCCCATGTCAGCCTGATTGCCGAGTTCTTAGCGCTGCCCGTGACCGATCAGGCTCGAACGGTCGTCCATCGATATCGCGATAAGACCCGGTATGTCGACGTCGAGGATGAGGGTGTCGTGGCCGATGTCGACGAGCCTGCCGACTACTCGCAGCTGCTCACGAGGTTCGTATGAGGCGAGCCCGCCGGTTCCTGCTCTGGGGTGTGGCACTGTTCCTGGCCGTAGGACTTGCAGCACCTTTCGTGCAAGCCAACCGATTTGGCGGTCGCGTACAGAGAGCCCTCGAGTCATCGCTGCATCGCAAGGTCCGTATCGGCGCAGTGCACTTCAACCTCCTGACCGGCCCTGGATTCTCGATCAACGACGTGCTGATCGAGGAGGACCCGACCTTCGGTGTCGAGCCGATCGCGTCGGTAAACACATTGTCGGCGCGGGTCAGTTTATCGTCGTTATGGACCGGACGACTCCAGTTCAGCGCACTTACGCTCGAAGAGCCGCGGGTCAACCTCGCGAAGGCCGAAGAGGGCACCTGGAATCTGGTAAAACTGCTGGAGCAGTCGCCTGTCGGCGTGCCTCGCAAACCCGGGACCTCCCAGGCCACGAACGTGCCTTCCATCCACGTGCGCTCCGGCCGAATCAACTTCAAGCTGGGAGATCGCAAGAGCGCTTTGTATCTGGCGAACGCCGATGCAGACATCACGCCGGGCTCCAACGGCTCGTTCCAGATCAGATTCCAAGGCGAGCCATCGCGAACTGATACGGCCGCTCGTAGCTTCGGGACCATCCGCGGACGAGGAGGTTGGCGCCAAGCCAACGGAAGTCCGGGCGAACTCGCGATTCAACTGGAACTCGCGAAGAGCAACATCGGCGAAATGGCTCGATTGTTCCGCGGCCGCGACTACGGACTGCATGGCCTGGTTGCTTCGCGAGCCGACATCAAGGGACCTCTCGATAATCTGACCGTCTCCGGACAACTTCAGTTGAGCGACATCCATCGGTGGGATGAAATGCCCGAGGCGCGCGGCGGCGAGTGGCGGCTCCAGTACATCGGCCAGCTGAACTGGCCAGGGCAAGTGCTCGAGTTCACCGCGATGCCGAAACTCGGCGAGAACGCGCCAATCGAACTGAGGCTTCGCGCGGCCGGACTGCTCGCGAATCCGACGCTGGCGTCGACGGTCACGATGCGGGAGTTGCCTGCCGCTGGAGTGATCGAGGTTCTTCGCCACATGGGTGCGGGATTGCCTCAGAACCTGCAAGTTGTTGGAGCGGTGACCGGTGTTCTAGGCTACTCGAGTTCCTCCGCTCCACAAGGTACCGTGAACCTGCAAAACGCCGTGCTGAAGACGCGACCAAGTGATGAACCGGTCTTCGTGCCCTCCACGGACCTCAAGCTGGTGGGCGAGCGCTTCTTCCTCACCTCGACGGAGGTGCAGTTGGGCGAGCGCCAGTTCGCCACGCTCGAGGGCGATTTCTCTGTTCGAGAGCCCGACCTTCGCCTGCAGGTGCGCGGACGCGCGCTTGACGTCGCGAGCATTCAAGATCGAGCAAGCAACCTCTTCGGAAGCGCCTCCATGCCGTGGCTGAGCAACCTGAAGGGCGGCCGGTGGACCGGCACGATGCAGTTCATCCAAAGGTCAGGAGAGCCGGGCACTTGGGCAAGCGGATTCGAGCTGCGTAACTCAACCGCGACCATTCCGGGTCTCGCCGACCCCGTGCGAATTCAGGCGGCGCTGGTGGAAAACGTCGGCGAGCACCTCCGGCTCCGCAAACTGCGTGGGACGATCGCGAATGTTCCCATCTCAGGCGAATATCAATACGTTCCCAAAGCGGCCCGTCCACACAAGATCAACATCACGGTAGGCGCCATCGAGATCGGCGAGGTGGAACGGTTGCTCGCACCGACTCTCAATCGCCGGCAAGGCTTCTTTGCTCGCACCCTGCGATTCGGCGGAGGCAGTACGCCGGAATGGCTTCGAACGCGTGCCGCGGAGGGTCGCGCGCGCTTCAGCAAAGTGTCCGGCCCTGGATTCCTTCTGGACAACTTGCAAAGTTCTTTCGTTTGGGATGGTCTCAGCGTTGACTTCGCCAAAGTGGAAGGCAAGCTGGAATCGGGCGACATCGACGCAACGCTCAGCGTGAGTTTGGATACGCCTGAGCCTCAGTATCGGCTGGCGGGACGAATCCAGGGCATGTCGTGGCATGGCGGCAAACTCGACGTGGAAGGGAGAGCCGAGATGGAAGGAACCGGACCGGCCCTTCTCGCGACTCTTCGTTCTGACGGCGTCTTTCAGGCTCGTTCCGTCGATCTTCTGGAGGAAAACACCATCAAGGCTGTGACTGGCTCCTACGTCTGGGACGTGACCGATGCGGGACCGCGCCTGGTGCTGAAGGCTGTGGAAGCTTCCGTCGACGGCGATCGCTTTTCCGGCGAGGGCGCTACCGAGGCAGGAGTACTTCAAGTTGCGCTCACCTCCGGCTCCAAGACGATGCGCATAGCAGGTCCGGTAGCCACTTGGAAGCTGGACGTCGTCAGCCGGTAGCGTAGAATTAACGGTGCAACGAATGAACCAGTCAACGGAAGCCGCACCCCAGCTAACTCCCATGCAGGCCGCCGTAAACGAGGCCAGATCCACAGCGCTCGAGCAAATTTCTGCCCTTTGGCAGCTTCAAGTTGACCGCGTTCGAGAGCAACTCGAGAGCGGCTGGCGCGACCAATTGGACGCTGTTTTCCAGGATCGATTCGCGGAAGTAACGGAACTGCTCGAGCGACGCTACCAGGAGTCCGTCGAGGCTCTTGGACACTCGAATCGCGAGAAGCTTCATCGCGAGCACGAGCGATTGCTCCAGGAGCAGCAAGTTGTCATCGAGCAGAATCGTGCAGCGGCACGAGCCGAGCTCGCGGGTCAACTGAATCAAGTGGCGCGCGGGCTGCGTCAGGCAGAGTCGCGAGAAGTCTGGATCCGAACCCTGCTTGAAGCAACGGCAGACTTCTGCGGCAGAGCAGCCCTGTTCGCGGTCGCCGGCAGGAAGACGCTCCGCTTCGAAGGCGGCTTGGGTGTCGACGACGGCGACGCCCAGTCAGGGCCCGAGTTTGCTTTGGCCGACGCGCCGGCAATCGTCAACGCGCTCGAATCGAAGGACACCGTGGTCACGATGGCGTCGCCTCGCGAGCTCTCGGAAGCGATCTTCCACTTCCTGCACCTCGCCGAGGGCCCGCCGCGAAAGGCTTACCTGCTTCCGCTCGTACTGCAGGGCGAAACCGTGGGCGTTCTCTATGCCGAACCAGGCGATAGCAACATGATCGACATCGCCGGGCTCGAGCTACTCACGGGATTCGCGGTGCACTCGATGGAAGCGGAAGTGGCGGGACAACCTGTAAGAACAGGTGGACTCGTCAGCATCAGCGGCGTCTCGGCAACACCGAAGGCGCCGTCACTGGCCGTGCTGCCGAAAGAAGATCAGCAAGTCCACTTGAAGGCGCAGCGATTTGCGCGCACGCGGGTGGCCGAAATGCTGCTCTTCAAAGTCGCGCAAGTGAAGAAGGGACGCGCGGACCGAAACATCTACGGTAATCTGAAGGCAGAACTAGACGCAGCCCGTGAAGCATATCGCGAGCAATTTCTTGCCGAAGGGTCGCCGTCCATGGTCGACTACCTGCACCTCGAGATCGTTACCTCGTTGTGCGGCAACGACCCTGCACTGCTGGGTCCCGGCTATCCTGGACCGCTTGTCTAGAGCGCTCCTCCCGATTCTGCTTGCGCCGGTTGTCGCCCTCGCTCAGGATGTAGCAACACTCGGTCGCGAATACTACTCTTCGGGTTCGCAAACGGCTCGAGCGAGCCTGGAGAAGCTGGCGTCATCACAAGGTCCGAAGAGTCCGGCTCACTTGGCAATTGCTGCGGGCGACTGGAAATCGAAACAATCGTCGGGCTCGACATCTCACGCGAAGGCCGCGGCGGCGGCGTTTCCTCTGCTCAAGGATTACGGGCGCTTCCTCGAAGGCTCGGCGCTGTTCGAAGCAAATGACCATGCCGGCGCAATCGAGGCGCTGAAGGGTGTCATCGATTCTAAGCCCGAAAGCCCATTCCTTCGGCAGGCCGTCATGGAGGCGGCGAACTCGCACCTTGCGCTCGGCCAGGCTCGCGAGGCGGTCGCTCTGCTGCGAGCTCATTTCTCCGCACTTCCTGACGGCGGCGGCAATCTCTTGCTCGCTCAGGCATCGGAAGCCTTGGGCGATCGGATCGCCGCGGCGGTTTATTACCAAAACGCGTTCTATCTCTATCCGGAGCGCCCGGAAGCGGAATTGGCGCGCGTCGAGTTGGACCGCCTGCGCAATGAGCTCGCAGACTCTTATCCGCCCCCGACGGCACAAACGTTACTGGCGCGTGCGCTCCGATTGCTTGAACTCGGCGACGCGAAGGCTGCGCGCGCGGAACTGGAAGCCGTGCTTCCGCAGCTTGCCGGAAAGGAGCTCGACCTCGCCAGGGTCCGCATCGGTGTTGCCGACTTCCGCCTTCGCAACAATCGCCCTGCGCTCGAACATCTGCGCAGCTTCACCGTGTCCGATCCTGAGGCCGATGCTGAGCGACTCTTCCACATCCACGCCGCGGCTCGTCGTCTAAAGCTCGACGATGAAGCAGCAGCCGCTGTCGATCAGCTCGCGGCGCGCTATCCACGATCGTCTTGGCGCCTTCAGGCATTGGTGTCGGCCGGAAATGAGGCTCTTCTCCGCAACAACGCGCCGGAGATGGTGCGCTACTTCGGGCAATGCTACCGAGCGTTCGGCGATGAACCTCAGTCCGCATATTGTCACTGGAAGGTCGCGTGGGACGCCTATTCCCGCCGCGATGCCGGTGCGTGGGATCTGCTCTCCGAACACGTCGCAAAATATCCAAACTCAGACAAACGACCAGCTGCCCTCTACTTCCTTGGCCGCTTATCGGAGAAGCAAAACGAGTTCGGGGGCGCAAAGGTTTTTTATTCAGCGATCATCGCCGAGCATGGAAACTACTACCACGCAATGCTCGCTCGAAAGCGGCTTGGCACGGCTCCGATCAAGTCGGCAGCTCCGGATCGTACAAAGGAGAGTTGGCTGGCGCAGGTTGCGAAGCCTTCACGAAAAGCGCCCCAGGAGTTTCAGCCAAATCGCGCGACCCAACTGCGCATCGAACGTGCGCGAATCCTCATTTCCGCCGGACTCGACGAGCTTGCAGAAGGCGAGCTGGTGTACGGCGCCAATCGAGATGCTCAGCGCCACGTCATCGCGATGCAGCTCGCCGAGCTCATGCAGAAAATGGGAGCGCCCGACCGCGGTATCCGATACATCAAGTCCCTCGCGTCCAACTACCTGAGCCTGGCCGTCGAGGACGCGCCCGAGCGTTTCTGGCGGCTGGCGTTTCCCATGCCGTTTCAGCAGGCGCTCGAGACCCATGCGCGTGCGAATGGTCTCGACCCCTTCCTGGTGGCCGCGCTCATTCGACAGGAATCCGAGTTCGACACCAAGGCCGTTTCAAGAGCTCGCGCGTACGGGCTTACGCAGATCCTGCCGTCGACCGGCCGCGATCTGAGCCGCAAAGCTGGGGTGAAGGGTTTCCGTGCCGATCACTTATTCGATCCCGAGCTCAACATCAAGCTGGGGACCAGCTACCTGCGCACGTTACTCGACCAACTCAACGGCAACCTCGAAGCGACCCTGGCCTCGTACAACGGCGGCAAATCGAGAGTGCTGCAATGGATGCAGGGCGGACCCTTCGAGGAGCCTGCCGAGTTTGTCGAGTCCATACCGTTTACGGAGACTCGAAACTACGTGCAAATCGTGCTGCGGAATGCGGAGCTCTATCGACGCATCTACGGCAATCGCGAACGACCCATGAGGAGCGGACTTTGAGAAAGCCTATCGAGCTGGTGCCGGAGACGATGGTTCATGCGAATGGCAGCGGCCCAGTTCTCGAAGCAACAAACGAGCTGTTTCAGATCACGCTTGCCATCAGCGAGGTGGTGGAGCAGGAGAGCCTCGAGCTCCACGTCCACGGCTCGCCCGATGGAATCACCTGGTCCGCCAAACCGATCTTGGTGTTCCCGCAGAAGTTCTACGCAGGGCTTTCGACACTGCTACTCGACCTGAAGCGCTACCCCGAGATGCGCTTTCTCCAAGCGCGCTGGAAGGTGAATCGCTGGGGACGTGGCGACCTCACGCCGAAGTTCACGTTCTTTGTGGTTGCAGAACCTCTGCCCGAGCTGATGAGGGCGTAGCCAGCACAGCCGACACAATCGACAGCCCCGCGATTGCCGCAGTCTCGGCACGCAAAATCCCATCGCCAAGCGACACTGGGGTCCAACCGGCCGCTACTGCTGCGGATCGCTCCTGAGGGGTCCAACCGCCTTCCGGCCCTACCAGCAACGACACACTCTCAGCCGGACGGACCGCACTCAACAGCGGTTCTCCGGTGCGCTCTTCATCGAGAAACAAACGTACCGCAGCGGTGTCCCCGAGTGCCGTCGCGAAATCGACGGGCTCAAAGATCTCCGGCAGCTTCGAACGTCGCGACTGCTGACTCGCCTCGAGCGCGATCCTTCGCCATCGCACGATCCGCTTCTCTGCCGCTTTCTCGAGTCCATGCTCGCTGCGAACGGATTCCACCAAATGGATGGTCGATACGCCCAATTCCGTCGCTTTCTCGATGGCAAGCTCGAGGCTGTCGAACTTGATCAGCGAAAGGTACAGCCGCACATCCGGACCGGGTGGCGGAGGCGTCAACTGCTCGAGTACCTGAAACACCACGTGCTGCTTGCGCGCGGTGATTACCTCGGCAAGGAACAAGGAATTGTTGTCCGAGATCTCATAAACCTGGCCAGTCTCAACGCGCAAAACCTGAGTCAAATGTCGAGCTTCGTCGCCTGTGAGCTCAGCCTGCCCGGATTCGACGGCCTCTACAAAGAAGCGCCTACGAGCCATGTACGTTAACCTAACACCTGATGATTGCGCATCTTCGCGGACGGCTGCTCGAGAAACATCCCAATCAGGCGATTGTGGATGTGAGCGGCGTCGGCTACGACGTCACCATTCCAGTCTCCACCTTCTCGGCACTTCCCGATCGTGAGAGCGAAGTTTCGCTCCGAGTGCACACTCACGTGCGGGAAGACGCCATCGCGCTGTTCGGATTCTCCACCATCGATGAAAAGCTGCTCTTCGAGAAGCTCATCTCCGTGTCGGGAATCGGTCCGAAGCTGGCGATCACCGTACTTTCGGGCCTCCACGTCAGCGACCTCGTGATGGCGATACGCGCGGGCCAACTCGAGCGCCTCGTAAAGATCCCCGGTGTAGGCAAGAAAACCGCCGAGCGCATGGTGCTTGAGCTCCGCGACAAGCTCGAAGGAGTTGGAGGTGTGGCGCAAGCGGCGACGGTCCCGGCGGCATCGAAACCATCCTTCACGCCACTCGAGGAAGACGTTTTGTCTGCGCTCGTGAATCTCGGTTGCCAGCGGCCCGCCGCAGAAGCCGCTGTGGTCAAAGCCAAGGCGAACATCTCCGACAGTGCCTTCGAGCCACTGTTCCGAAAGGCTCTCGAGTACGTAAGATAATCGAGATTCATGCGCCCAACAGGTATCGCTTCCGGCGCACAGCAGGAAGACGAGCGGCAGGTAGAGGCGGCGCTCCGCCCCCGACGCCTCGCCGATTTCACCGGCCAACCGAAGCTTAAAGAGAACCTCGCGATCGCTATCGAGGCGGCGAACCGGCGCGGCGAGGCCCTGGATCACGTGCTGCTCTACGGCCCACCCGGCCTCGGCAAGACCACGCTGGCCACCATCATCGCGAACGAACTGGGTGTCGCCTTCGATCAAACCTCAGGTCCGATCCTGCAGAAGAAGCTCGACCTGACCGGCATCATGAGCCACATCCGTGACCGCCAGGTCTTCTTCATCGACGAGATCCACCGTCTGGTGCCCGATGTGGAGGAGATGCTCTACTCGGCGCTCGAAGATTTCCACATGGACATCGTGATCGGCCAGGGCGCTTCGGCGCGTGCGCACAAGATGCCGATCCCCCGCTTCACCGCGATTGGTGCGACCACTCGACAAGGTCTGCTCGCTGCACCTCTCCGAGCCCGCTTCGGCCTGGTCCTCAGACTCAATCACTACGATGTCGCCGATCTCACGCGAATCGTGCTCCGATCGGCGCCTCTGCTTGGCGTCACGATCGAAGCTGATGCCGCTGAGGAGATTGCACGCCGCGGCCGGGGAACTCCAAGAATTGCCAATCGCCTTCTGCGCCGAGTCCGAGACTACGCGCAAGTTCGCGCCGACGGCCACATCAGCCTGAGCGAGGCCCGCACAGCCCTCGACCTCCTTGAAGTTGACCGCTATGGGCTCGACGAAATCGACCAGCGTGTGATGCTCACGATTCTCGAGAAATACGGCGGCGGCCCAGTCGGTTTGAGCACAATCGCGGCATCCACGGACGAGGAGCCATCCACCATCGAAGAAGTCTACGAGCCCTACCTGCTCCAACTCGGCTTTATCGAGCGCACTCCCCGGGGCCGCATGGCGACGGCTCAGGCCTTCGAGTACTTCGGCATCCCGCGGGGTCGCCGCTCCAGCATGCAACCCGACCTGTTCGGCTAGTCCAAAAAACAAAAGGCAGGAACTGTGTTGACGCGAATGTCAGCACAGCCCTGCCTAAACGGAGGCAACTCTAACTTAGCGGCTCTGGGTGAACGCGCGCAACATCCAGGCCATTTTGTTGTGCTGCTCCAGAATTCCTGTCAGGAAGTCGGCAGCATCCTGGGCGTGCAACTCGTCAGCCGCTCGATCGATGTCCCGGCGCAACTCCTGGATCAACGTTTCGTGATCTTGGAGAAGGTTGTTCACCATGGTGTCGGCATCCGGAACTGTTCCAGGTTGCTCCTGGAGCCTCGAGTTCTCGATGAACTCTCGAAGTGTGCCGAACGCGAACCCGCCAAACTGGCGCGCATTCTCAGCCACTTCGTCGATGATGTCTGCGACCTGCTCGTATTGCTTCTCTAAAAACAAATGCAGGTCGTGGAACCGGGGACCGGTCACATTCCAGTGATAATTTCTCGTCTTGATGTAGAGGACGTGCTCGTCCGCTAGAACCTTATTGAGTGCTTCAATGATCTTTGCCCTCTGCTCGTCATTGAGGCCGATGTTGATCTTCTCGCCTCCGAGGGTTTGCACACCTGTCTTTGCCATATAACCTCCGGTGGTTAGATACCGCTGTACCTATCTCGGATTCTCGGCTTCTCAAAGATTCGATGCAAGCGGGACGTTACGGTGTCGTGCAGCTTACGCGACATAATGAACCCATGGAACAAGCCACGGACCGCAGCGCCCTCTTCCCGATATTCGACGAGGGTACCTTCACCGGGCCTGCTCCGCGGATTACTTCGCTGCTGATCAAACCGGCATCTGCAGTCTGCAATCTGGACTGCGCGTACTGCTTTTATCTCGATCGCGACGCCGATCCGTACAAAGCGCTCCCGGGTCGCCGCATGTCAAGTGAGACATTGGAGCGCTTGGTTGATTCCTGGCTTTTCTACTCGTATCCCGAAAGCGTCTTTGCGTTCCAGGGTGGCGAACCCACGCTCGCGGGATTGGCGTTTTTCGAGCGCCTCGTGAAGCTTCAGCAGCAGTACGGCCGCAATGGCCAGGCCGTCAGCAATGCGCTCCAGACCAACGCGATCCTCATCGACGACAACTGGGCCCAGCTCTTTCGCGAGTACAACTGGCTGCTCGGGGTTTCCATCGATGGTCCCGAGCAAATGCATGATCTCTACCGGTTCAACAAAGCCGGGCAGGGAACCTGGCGCAAGGTGGTGCAGGGCATCGAGATCCTCAAGAAGAACAAAGTGGAGTTCAATGCGCTCTGCGTTCTGAGCCAGGCGAATGTCGAGAAGCCTCGCGAGTTATACAAGTTCTACAAATCGATCGGCATCGACAACATCCAATTCATCCCGCTCGCCGAGTTTCACAAAGACGGAACTCCCATGCCGTTCACGATCACGCCCGAGCAGTACGGCAAGTTCCTCTGCGAGATCTTCGACCTGTGGTGGCCGGAGCGCCGCCAGGTTCGTATCCGCTTCTTCGACAACATCGCCGAAGCGTTGGCTGGTCAGAAGCCCGGCACCTGCACGATGCACGAGAGCTGTGACAGCTACGTGGTGGTCGAGTACAACGGCGACGTATTTCCGTGCGACTTCTTCGTACAAAGCGAGTGGAAACTAGGGAACCTCGAACTCGACTCCTGGACAGAGATCGCCAGAAAGCAGAAGCGCTACCGCTTCTCGCGCAAGAAAGCGATTCCCCATCCCGAATGCCAGGTCTGCGAGTACGCCTCTATCTGCCACGCCGGATGCCCGAAATTCCGCGAGGGCCAGCGAGGCGAGTTCGCCGATCTCGACTATTTCTGTTCCTCTTACAAGATGATCTTCGGGAAGAGTGTGGGACCGCTTCGCCGCGAGGTGGAGAAGATCGTGGGACGGCAAGCCGCAACGTCAATCAGTCGTTAAATTTCAGAGACCTCTGCGTTTCAGGACACGTCCAACGAGTGTAACTGGCAGCTGTGCGGGGAAAGTACGTGCGCGCCTCAGAGTTACAATTGCACTAAGGGTCATTTGGATCCAAAGGTCGTGCCTTACATGAATAGCCGTTTTAAGGTGTTGCTGGTTTCGTTTTCGACCGTTTTAGTCGCGCTGCTCCTGCTCGGCGCAGCGATGGGCAAGAGCGGTTCCCCCGAGGAAGCTTACCGCCATCTCGCTGTTTACACGGAAGTATTGAGCCGTATCAAGAGCGAGTACGTAGAAGAGCCCGACATCAAGGGTGTCACCCTTGGCGCGATGAACGGGATGTTGGAAGCCATCGATCCCTTCGCCAGCTATCTCAATGCAGACCAGTACAAGCAGTATTTGAAGGCACAGGATCAGAAGCGCGCCACGGTCGGCCTGATCATGTCTAAGCGTTACGGTTACATCGGAGTCGTGGATGCGCTCCCCGGTTCTTCAGCGGCAAAGGCAGGGCTGAGCACCGGCGACCTGATCGAGTCTATCGGCGGTGTCGCGACGCGCGACATGCCGCTGGCTTACGCCGAAATGTTGCTGAACGGCGAGCCTGGGAGCAGTGTGGAACTCTCGGTTCTGCGCCTACGCAAGCCGGAGCCGCAAAAGGTGACCCTCACCCGGGCGAATACGGCTCTCCCCGGAGTCGCCTCCAAGATGCTTGAAGGACAGATCGGCTATGTGCACGTCCAGTCGATGGAGCAGGGCCGATTGAAGGACGTCACTAATGCGGTCACCGCGCTGCAAAAGCAGGGTGCCCAGAAGCTGATCCTCGACCTCCGCAACAACGCCGTCGGTAAGCCCGAAGACGGCGCGGCCCTCGCCAATCTGTTTGTCGATAAGGGAACGCTCACGTATTTGCAGGGCCAGAAGGTCCAGCGAGTGTCTTACGAGGCGTCGCCGGAGAAGGTGATCTCGAAACTGCCTGTCGTGGTGCTGATCAATCGCGGAACTGCGAACGCCGCTGAAGTGGCAGCGTCCGCTCTGCTCGATGCCAAGCGCGGCGAGCTCGTCGGTGAGCGCAGCTACGGCGATGCATCTCTTCGACGCGCCGTCACGATGGATGATGGCGGTGCGGTGATCCTGTCAGTGGCGAAATACTACAACGCCGGCGGGAAAGCGATCCAGGACACAGGTGTCACTCCGACCATTCTGGTGAGCGAAATCGAGCAGGTTGATGACGACAATGATGAGAACACCCCGGCTCCAACGCCGAAGGGTGAAGATCCAATTCTCAAGCGCGGAATCGAGTTGCTGAAGAACGGCAAGTCCGCAGCTAAGACAGCTCTCCCGGGTAACGCTGGTGGCCAACAAGGCCTCCAGCCTCCCGCGTCCCCCATCCTCACTCCTCAGGTCGAGAAAGATAAGAAGCAGTAACTGCTAACCTAAGACTAGTATGCCTCTGTACGAGTATCGTTGCCATCGGTGTGGCCAAACGTTCGAGCTAATACAGAAGTTCTCGGACGAACCGCTGACAACGCACGAAGGTTGCGGCGGTGCAGTGGACAAGTTGCTTTCTTCTCCGGCGCTACAGTTCAAGGGAAGTGGTTGGTACATCACCGACTACGCCAGGAGCGGCAGTAAGGCGGGGAACGGGTCGAGCACTGAGAAGAACGGAAAGTCGACGTCGGGCGAGTCTTCATCGAGCTCGACGGAATCGAAGCCCTCGACAAGCAGTTCCACATCCACATCAGAATCCAAGTAGTCTCACGGCGGGCGGTGACAACTTGGGTCTGTTACCGCCCTCGTTCTGCTCGGCGTGATAAGCTTCCTTCGAAGCCCATCAGGAGTGCATTGATGTCCTCTTCCCGTAGACACTTTCTTCTCTCGACAGCAGGCGTCGGCATGGCCGCGCAGATCGCTGCAGCTCAAAACACGCGTCCGGTCTCCGCAAACGATCGGATCCAGATTGCTTTGATTGGCGCCGGCGGTATGGGATCTGGCGATGTAACTTCCTCGTTGCTGGTGCCCGGCGTGGAGCTTGTCGCCGTCAGCGACGTCTACGAAGGTCGCATGATCCGGGCAAAGGAGAAGTGGGGCAACCACCTTTTCACCTCGCGCGATTATCGCGAAGTGCTCGCGCGGCCTGAGATCGACGCCGTGATCATCGGGACGCCCGACCACTGGCACGCCCAGATCGCGGTCGACGCCATGAATGCCGGCAAAGACGTTTACGTCGAGAAACCGATGGTGCAGAAGATCGAGGATGGTAAGCGCGTCATCGAGGCCCAGAAGAAGAACAATCGAATCCTTCAGGTGGGCAGTCAGCGAGTCAGCTCCGTGGTCTACCAGAAGGCTAAGGACCTGGTGAAGGCCGGCGCTATCGGCAAGATCAACCTGATCGAAGCCTGGTGGGATCGCAACTCGGCACAGGGTGCATGGCAGTACTCGATTCCGCCCGATGCATCACAGCAGACCATCGATTGGGATCGATTCCTCGGATCCGCACCCAAGCGTCCTTTCGA
Source organism: Bryobacteraceae bacterium (assembly GCA_035640835.1). Classification (GTDB taxonomy): domain Bacteria; phylum Acidobacteriota; class Terriglobia; order Bryobacterales; family Bryobacteraceae; genus DASQVJ01. Next base: position 2,334 of record DASQVJ010000184.1, on the reverse strand, counting down.
ACCCATCCGGCTCTTCCGCTGGCGCAACTACAAGGACTACGGCACAGGCGTCGCCGGCGATCTGTTTGTGCACCTTTTCAGCGGGATGCACTACATCATGGATTCCACGGGACCCACACGAGCCTACGCGAGCGGCGGTCTGCGCTTCTGGAACGACGGACGCGACGTGCCGGACGTGATGCTCGGTCTGTTCGATTATCCTGAGACTCCGAACCATCCAGCGTTCACCCTGGCTCTCCGCGTCAACTTCGTGAGTGGCGCCGGTGAGACGTCGGGCTTTCGGTTCGTGGGCAGCGAAGGGATCATCAACGTCGGAAACGCAGTCACCGTGCAGAAGACGCCGCGCGAAGCCCAGCCCGGCTACAATATCGAGACCTTCCCGCAAGCGATCCAGGATCAGTTCTTGAACGAGTACCGCAAGAAGTATCCGGAACAGAGAATCGTTTCGGATGCCATCCGTCCGACTTCAGAAGAGCGCTATGCCCCACCACGCGGCTACAACGATCACCACGATCACCATCGCAACTTTATCGAAGCGATCCGATCGCGCAAGCCGGTGATTGAGGACTCGACGTTCGGTCTTCGAGCAGCCGGGCCGGCGCTGCTTTCGAACATCAGTTACGAGCGCAAACAGGCGGTCGGCTGGGACCCCGCCAACATGCAGATCGTTGGCTAAACCAACACAGTAAACGCGGACTCCGTCCGTTCGACAGGCCGGTAGAGAGTGTCACGTTCCACGGGCACTCTCCCAGCCGCACGAATCAGCCTTAGCAGTTCTCCTCGACGCAGCGATTGCGATGTAGTCGCACCAGCGTCGTGGTAGATCTTTTCTTCCACTACGGTCCCATCGATGTCATCGGCGCCAAAGCGCAGCGCGATCTGAGCGATGCGCGGCGTCATCATGATCCAATACGCCTTAATGTGCGGGATGTTGTCGAGCATCAAGCGCGCCACTGCAATGTTCTTGATGTCCTGAAAGCCCGTGGTCGTCGGCAGGTGCTCCAATGCGGTGTTCGCCGGATGGAACGCGAGCGGGATGAAGGTCTGGAACCCACCCGTTTGGGCCTGTACGCCCCGCAGCTTCACCAGGTGATCCACCCGGTCCTCGTCCGTTTCGAGATGCCCGTAAAGCATCGTGCAATTGCTCTTCAGCCCGATCTGATGGGCAGTCTTAGCCGTCTCGAGCCACTCGTTCCCATCGATCTTGTGATCGCAGATGATCCGGCGCACGCGCTCCGAGAAAATCTCCGCGCCACCGCCGGGCAACGAGTCCACTCCTGCTTCCTTAAGCTTGACCAGCGTGTCCCGAATCGACAGCTTCGCCCTCTTCGCCAGGTACGCGACCTCCACCATCGTGAAGGCCTTGAGATGTACCTGCGGGAACCGTTCCTTGAGTCCCGCGATCATCTGACAGAACCAGTCAAGCGACAACTCCGGATGCAACCCGCCGACGATGTGGAACTCGGTCACCGCCTCCGTCCAACCCTCGCCCGCGCGATGCCAGACCTCTTCCAACGACATCGTGTACGCCCGCTCGTCGCGCACCCGCTTGCCGAACGCACACAGACGGCAACTGGCAACGCACACGTCCGTAGGGTTAATGTGCCGGTTCACATTGAAGTACGTCGTATCGCCATGGAGTCGCTCGCGGACAAGGTTCGCCATGTAGCCGACTGCAAGCAGGTCAGAGGACCCGTAGAGCTTCAAGCCGTCATCAAAAGTCAGCCTCTCCGACGCCAGTACTTTGTCCAGAATTGGCTTTAAACGAGAGTCCTCGATCATTGGTTGCTGCATAGTGACGTCTAAACGCTCCGAGTCTGAAGATAAATATCCGCTGTCCAAAGAAGGAAAAACAATAGGCTCACCCAGCCGTTGACAGTAAAGAAGGCTGCGCCCACCTTCGACAGATCGTCCGGCCTCACCAGCCAATGCTCATAGACCAGCAGCGCCGCAATCAAGCCGACTCCCGCCAGCGCCACCGCACCAAGCTGGAACGAAGCCGAAAGCGCCAGCAAGCAGCCGATCATCGCGGCATGCAACATTCGCGAGATCCACAATGCCCGGGCAATGCCGAACGATTTCGGGATGCTGAAGAGTCCCGTGCGCCGGTCAAAGTCATAGTCCTGGCACGAGTAGATGATGTCGAAACCCGCGGTCCAGAACGTCACCGCGCCAGTCAACCACAGAATCCTTGCATCCAACGATCCTCGAATCGCGATCCAGGCAGCCGCCGGCGCAATGCCCAGCGCGAACCCCAGCACGAGGTGCGAAAGCGATGTAAAGCGCTTGGTGTACGAGTAAGCCAGCACCACTCCGAGCGCGACCGGCGACAAC
>DASQVJ010000183.1:0-8315 GCA_035640835.1 Bryobacteraceae bacterium | reverse complement strand
GTCGACCTCTGGCTGAATAATCCACGTCGCGGCGAAGAAGCCTGCGGCACTAGCGGCATGAAAGCTTCCATCAACGGAGTACTGACCCTGTCAGTACTAGACGGGTGGTGGGACGAAGCCTATGAGACATCAGGTGGTTGGGCTATCGGCGGCCGTGAACCCTACTCGGACGACCAGGACGAAATTCACGCGAGCGCAGTTTACTCTCTACTCGAAAACGAAATCGTTCCGATGTATTATGCAGAGCGTGAAGATCGGTTGCCCTACGAGTGGGTCCACCGGATGAAGCAGTGCCTCATCAACATCAGCCCCCAGTTCAACTGTCAGCGCATGGTGAAGGAGTACGAGGCCAAGCTTTACAAGCCGGCGCATGAAACCTACACCGCGGTGCGCGATGGCGCTTTCGCCGAGGCCCGCAATCGAGCGAGTTGGAATGGGCGTGTGAATCAGGCCTGGGCTAATGTGCGCTTTGTCGATCTCGGTGCGCCGTCGGAGACAAGCTCGTTGACGAGCGGCAGTCCCATTCCGGTCCGTGCTGCTGTGGAGCTAGCGGGTCTCACGCCGGCAGATGTGAGAGTGGAAGCCGTGGTTGGCAATGTGGGAATATCAGGTCAGTTGGAGCACACGCGCGTCATTACGTTGCCTGCCGTGGAACAACGTGGAAGCGTGCACGTTTTTGCCGCAGAGTTTGTGCCCCGGCAAACAGGACGGATCGGTTACGCCTTACGGGTTAGCTCCAATCATTTTGTGGACCCGTTGACTCGGCCTTGCAATTCTCTACTAAAATGGAGTTTGGATTGATGCTCAGCCCACTGGAAGGCTGTCCCACCTAATCCAGTCCCTCTCATCCTTACCTTGTTTCCAAGGAGTACGTCCGTCGTCTATGAACGGAGAACGTAAATACCGTCAGGCCGGATACCAGGATTCAGACCGCCGCAACGGCGGTCCTACTGGTGAGCAGAAGCCGCCGCGAAGTCCGCAAGGTCCTCGCACGCTTCAGGACCCGGCGGGCCCCCGCTTGCCCCGCCTTGTACAAACGATCACCGGATCCAGGTGTTTCAACTGCTCGACGATGTTGCCAAGCGGTACCGACTTTAAAGGCAATTGTCCAAAGTGCAACGTCGCATTGCATTGCTGCAAACAATGTGCCCACTTCGAGCCTTCTACTCGCTTTCAATGTGTCAAACCCATCCCGGCGAGAATACCTGTCAAGGATCAGGCCAATGAATGCGAACTGTTCAGCCCTCGCGTGACTGTCTCGCGAGACGCCAGCCCCGTTGGGAACGGACCGACGGCACCCGCCGTAGCTCCTGCTCAAATCCGAAATCCTAAAGATGCACGAGCCGCTTTCGACAGCTTGTTTAAAAAATAGCCGTCCCGGCCACGAGAACGGCTGCTGCGCGGGACAGCGCGCCGCATTACACTAGAACCGTCTCATGGTTTCGAAGGATCCCCAGGTCCGCCAGAAGTGGGGCCTGATCGTCGTCCTGTGGACGCTGCTCGGGTTAGTCTCGGTCCTGCAAACGTGGTTCGCCTGGTACACCACCAAACGCAGCATGCCCTGGTCGTCGTGCTTCGTGCTCGGAATGAGCTACAGCGCGATTTGGATTCTCCTCACACCCGCCGTGCTGCAGATGGCGCGCTGGTTTCCTCTCGAACAACCCAAGCTGAAGAGTCGTCTGTTAATCCACTTCTTCGGTTCCATCGCCATTGGTGCGCTGCAGCGAGCGGCGTTCGTCGGTGTCGAGAGGTTTTTCTACTACTCCGGCGAAAGCTGGACGTGGCCCAGCGCCATCACACGAAGCATCGCTGTCAGTATTGACTACCAGATCATGATGTATTGGGTGCTCCTCGCCATTCACGAGGGGATCATCTATTACAACCGCTACTACGAAGGCCAGGTACGCGCCTCCCAACTCGAGACGCGATTGGTGCACGCGCAACTGCAGTCTCTTAAGATGCAGCTGAATCCGCACTTTCTGTTCAACACTCTGTCGGCGATCGCGACGCTCATCCATGTGGATCCCGATGCTGCCGACCAGATGCTCGTCAAGCTGAGCGACCTTCTGCGCCTGTCGCTCGAGAATGCGGGTGAGCAGGAGGTGCCGCTCGAACAGGAGCTCGAATTCCTGCAAAAGTACTTGGACATTGAGCAGGTACGATTTGAGGATCGCCTGCATGTGGATCTGCGAGTCGACCCGGCTGTTCTGTCCGCGAAGGTACCCAATTTGATCTTGCAGCCGCTGGTCGAGAATGCAATCCGGCACGGGCTCGCCAAAGCAACTTACAACGGCCGGATTCGCATCGAAGCGGCGCGCAACGGCGATCAGCTTCGCATCTGTGTCGAGGACAATGGGCTTGGTCTGAAGGAAGAAGCCATTCGCGAAGGCGTGGGATTAGCGAGCACGCGCTCTCGCCTGCGGCATTTGTACGGTGACGCGCAAAGCCTGCTCATCCGCAACTTGAGTCGCGGCGGGGTCGAGGCGGCGGTCACGCTTCCATTTCAGACCTCCTAGCCGGCAATGGATCGAATCCGCACAGCCGTCGCTGACGACGAGCGGCATGCTCGTCAGCGGCTACTAGGGATGCTCGCGCAGGAACCTGATTTCGACATCGTGGGAGAGTGCTCGAACGGGCGGCAGGTGCTCGAGTTGCTGCAAAATCAAAAGACCGATCTCTTGTTCCTGGACATCGAGATGCCCGGAGCATCAGGGTTCGAAGTCATCGAACAACTGAGCCACGAAAAGATGCCCCTGGTCGTGTTCGTGACGGCTTACGGCCACCATGCCGTGCGAGCTTTCGAGGTCAGCGCGCTCGATTACCTGCTGAAGCCCTTTGATCGGACACGACTCCAGAGAACGCTCGAAAAGGCCAAGGTGCAACTAAGCCGAAGCCGCGAAGGCGACCAGCAGCAGCGCATTCTGCAATTGCTCGAGAACCTGAAGGGCAAGCCCGTGCGGGATCGCTTCTCGCTCCGCTCCGGCGAGAGAATTTTTTTTGTCCGGGCCGACGATGTCGATTGGATCGAAGCCCAGCATAACCATGTGGTCCTGCACGTCGGCAAAGACAACCACATGCTTCGCGAGAAGATAGGCAATCTCGAAACGGAGCTGGATCGCACGCGCTTCCGCCGTATCCACCGCAGCATCATCGTCAACATCGATCGCATTCAGGAGATACACTCCTGGTTTCGTGGTGACTACATCGCGGTTCTTGGCGATGGTCAGAAGCTGACGATCAGTCGAACTTACCGCGACAACCTATCCGACCTTCTGCCCTGAGCGTTTCGGCACAAATATCGGCGACTTGGCACGAACCGAATCCAGGTTGGCACGTATTACTTGTTGAATCTCGCTAGAGATTCCTAAAACGAACCTATGCTGATGCAAGCCGAACGAATCGCCCCTTCTCCTTGGAGGAGACGATCCCCTGACGCTCAACGGTCGCAGATGCTGGTGAGCGTGGTGGAAGACTATGTCCGCCTACTCCACAGCCTCCGCCGGCCCAGCAACGAGATTCAAATGGCGGAACGGCGATTGGAAACTCTCCGCAATATGCAGGAGCAAATGGCTAACTGATTCAGCAAAGGCTCGCCACAAAGCAAAGCGCCCGAGCCTGAGCTCGAGCGCTTTGTCGAATCCTTCTGATGTGCGCCGTTAGCGCCGCCGCCAGCCGTAGCCGTTGTTGTTCTTATACGTGGACCGGTCGTAGATGGTACCTGCGACTCCACCGACGATGGCACCGATTGCCGCACCCTTTCCGCCACCCGCCAGAGCACCAACGGCGGCACCCGCGCCAGCGCTTCCGCCGATAATCGCGGCGCTCTTACCCGCCGACCGGCGAGGCCCGTCGTAGCCGTAGTAGCGATCGTTTCCATAGTAGCGATCGTTTCCATAGTAAGGATCGTTCCGATAGGAATCGTTGCGATAATAAGAGTCGTTGCGATAGCCGCCACGATAATACGAATCGTCGCGATAGCCCTCGTTGTACCCGTATCCATTGCCATTGCGGTCACAACGCCCTGAACGGTCTCGTGCCTCCAGAACCGGTTCGGGCTTGCTTGCGACCTCCTGGAACAGGGAAGTCGCCGCGGGCCGCGAAGCCACGAAGCTCGCGTTTAGAGGCTCCGGCTTCACAGACGCGACTGGTTGCGGGTTCACACCCGCTGTGGCCACTGCGGACATCGCCAATAAACTCAAAATAAGTGCTGTGTTTTTCATCGGTCTGGCCTCCATCGCCACACTTTCAGATGTGTCAGGGTGACGTCACGTTCCCAAGTCTGGCATTAAAACCCAATTAATCTGAGGGATAGCGCAATCCTGTCCGCAGGGGATCTTTTTGCCTGTGGCCCGGGACTCGCGACTTGCCGCCGTGAGTCCTAGTGCGCCGGACGCAGGATCAACACGGCATACCAGCACATCACCGCGATGATGAGTAAGCTGGTGACCCACAATCCGACGGTGACCAGCTTCGATGGAGCCACTTCCTGCGGCAGTCTTTTGTGTCGGAGGTAGAGGGTGCCGACAGCAATCACAGGAAGCATCAGCGCCTGGGCGACGCCTCCCCACTTCACCATCTCGACAGGAGAACCGATCCAGATGATCAGTGCGCACGGCACGATCAGGTGGACCCAGATGACCCGGTTGCGCACTCGGCATCGTGCGGCGTAGTCGGTGCGGTCGAAGCCCTTCATCAGCCGGAACATGTCGGCGTACACACGGGAGTTCCCGGCTGTGGCCGCGAAAATCGTGCCGTAAAGTGTTGCGAGGGCGCCGGCATAGAACAGCCACAGAGCCCAGGGTCCCAGGGTCGTCGTATACATGCGGGACAGCACCGGGATCATGTCCTTCGCAGCGGGAACGAGACCTTGACTATGCAGGATGCCGGCGCCCAACAGATAGAACGCGATCGTCGCGACTGTGTAAACAATCATCGAGGCGAGGATGTCGACGTTCATGACGCGGACCCAGCCGCGCGCGCGTTCGTTCCAGGCCGGTGAGCCGTCCCGCTTGCCGGCGAATCGCGCGTAGCCTTTTTCGACGCACCAGTAGGGATACATGAACAGTTCGGCAGCCCCGACGCCTGTGATTCCGAACACCGCGATAGCAGTCGCAAGCCCATTACCGGGGAGTTGGAACATGAATCCCTTCGCCAGGTCCGAGGGGTGGAAGTACTGACGCTGGCTCATCAGCAGCACGGCGCAGAGGAAGGTCAACATGGTGAAGAGACCAACCTTGATAGTCGCGAGCTTCTCAATGCGCTCATAGTGACCGCCCAGAAGCAGGATGAGGGAGATCGCCAACTCGAGGCTGATCCAGGCGTACATGGGCACCGACGGCCAGATTTGATTGAGCACCTGCGCGACGCCGCCAAACATCGCTCCGATCTGGAAGAAGGTAACTAGGACCATAAAGGCCCAGGCCCAGATGATCCAGTTGACGCCCAACAGCCGCGGCCCGGGAACGTGGTTGAAACCCTCGGCCCCGGTCTCGCCAGTCGCGATCACGTAGCGCCCGATCTCAGATTGCACCGCCGGCTTGATGACACAACTGAGGAGGATGATCCAAAGCGCAACGTAGCCGACCTCCGCCCCGAGCGTCGTCGTGGCAATGAGTTCGCCTGAACCGACGATGGAAGCGGAAAGAATCAGACCCGGTCCGATTCTCTTAAGGATGGACCCCAGAGTCTTGGGGGCCTCCGTGACTTCATCCGGATGCAGGGCATATGGATCGCGAACAGGGGCGTGCGTCTGAACCGCGGCGCTCGACATGCATGCGAGTGTATCAGGCTTGTGTAACGGGCGTCGGATGAAGCTTCAGAAACCTCTAATGGCTTCATTTTCCAATGGAAACGATCTAAAAACTCTATTTCTAACGACTAGCATCCATGCTACCCTCCCACAATAGCCGTTTTTGGCGTTTTGGGGAAAAAATATGCTTAAACACTTTGCAGTGTTAGCAGTCTTACTGCTTTCACCTGCAATCTTTGCTCAGTCACTTACCAGTGGCGATATCTTGGGCACGGTCGTTGATCAGACAGGTGCGGTCGTAACAGATGCCCGCATCGTGGTCCGAAATCTCGAAACCAATGCCACCAAAGAAGTCAACACAACCGCTGATGGCCGATTCCGCGTCCCGCTGCTACCGGCGGGCAGTTACGAAGTCTCTGTAGAAAAGCAGGGCTTTGCCAAGTACATCCAGGGCCCAATCACGCTCCGGCTCGGATCGACAGCCGACCTGAGCGTTTCGCTGAATGTATCGTCGACATCTGAAGTGATTCAAATCAGCGCCGACGCCACAATCGTAAACACCACGAATGCCGAGATCAGCACAAACTTTGATTCCAAGCGAATTTCGGAACTGCCCCTCGCGCCAAACGGCAATATTCTAAACTTGGCGCTGTCGGTGCCCGGCGTGAGCCAGCTATCCGAAGGCAACACCTCGTTTGTTGCCACGGGGAGCCTGACCTTTTCCGTAAACGGAAACCGCACCCGCTCGAACAATTTCATGATCGACGGAGGCGACTCGAACGACGCGAGTGTCGGGGGCTTGCTGCAGCAGATCAATAATCCGGACACGGTTGCCGAATTCAAGATCATCACAAACCAGTTCCTGGCCGAATACGGCCGCGCCTCTGGTTCGGTGGTGAATATCATCACACGGAGTGGTAGCAATGCCTTTCATGGCTCGGCGTTTTGGCGCTACAACGGCAACAAGCTGAACTCACGAAACAACTTGGACAAGCGAAACTTCCCGAAGGCTCCTTTCCGAGTGGAGGATCAGTTTGCAGGCACGGTCGGCGGTCCAATCATCAAGGACAAGACGTTCTTTTTTGCGTCGTTGATGCGGTGGACAGACCGCCAGCAGGCGAGCGGGGCGAGAATCACAGGCGCTCCCACAGCGGCAGGCCAGGCGGTGTTACGGCAACTGGAGCGCGGACGCCCCCAGATCACAACGCTGCTCGCGAATTTGCCGGCCGCGCAGGTTGCCGACGGCCCTGTGCTCAACTTCGCCATCGATGGCGTACCGTACTCCGTGCAGACAGGCACGTTGAGCGGCTCCGCTCCGAACAAGTTGGACGATTGGCAGGGCATGGGTCGGATCGACCACCGGTTTAGTGATCGCCATCAGCTGAACGGGCGCTACAACATCGATGACCGCGTCACGATCAGCGGTCAAGGCGTGCCCCCTGGCTTGACCTCACAGAATCCGCAACGACGCCAGGCCGTCGCGAGCACTCTTAACAGCAGCTTCAGTCCCACCGTACTCAATGAATTCCGCCTTTCGTACCAGCGCAGCTTTGCGGTGACAAACGCCGCGGATCAGAACGCGCTGCTCTTGCCCTCTATCGAAATTACTGAATTAGGCTTGACTGGCTTTAACGCCGCGCCGGATCGCACTGCGATCGGACTCGGGTTAAACCTCCCATCGAGCACGGTGTTCAACACCTACCAGCTCGCGAACAACTTCTCATGGCTGAACGGCGGGCATTCGATGAAGTTCGGCATCGACTTCCGGCGTCAGGAACAGTACTCCGTGTTCAATCCGACAGTGCGTGGCCGCCTGCAGTACGAAAGTCTGCGGGACTATGTCAATGACGTCGCGCTGGTCGCCCAAATCAACAGCCCGCTGAGAGGCGTTCCCGAGAAGCAGACCTATCGCTACTACGATTATTTCTTCTTCCTGCAGGACGAGTGGAGGGTAAAGTCGAATTTCACCCTGACCTACGGATTGCGCTACGAGTCGCCGGGCAACGCCTATGATTACCTGGCCAAGTTGAATCGCAGCGTGGTGGCTACGTACAACAACGACCCCGGATTCGTTGCCGATCCACTGCCTAAACGCGACACAAACAACTGGTCGCCGCGTATCGGCTTCAATTACCGTTTCGGGCAAGCGCCAAGCGTGCTTGGTTGGCTCACAGGCAAGGCCCAGATGGTCATGCGCGGAGGTTACGCCCGCAGCTACGACCTGGTCTTCAACAACATCGCACTGAACGTGTTCAGCTCCTTCCCGTTCACAGCGATCACCACGTATCCAGCCCGTACGCCTGGCGCGTTCCAGGTGATCGACGGCATTCGCGCAGGCACGGTCCAACCTATCATCGGCAACCCTCTGCTGCAGACGCGCACCGTGTCGGCCGCGGACTTCCGATCGCCCATTTCCGAACAATGGTCATTCCAATTGCAACGCGAACTCGCTTCGAACTGGGCACTTTCGGTCGGCTATGTCGGCACCAAGGGCACGGCGCTGTTCCAATCGCTCGACGGGAATCCGGTGGTGTCGGCTCCCGGTGTGACACCGGTGGTCCGGCGG
>DASQVJ010000182.1:0-3709 GCA_035640835.1 Bryobacteraceae bacterium | reverse complement strand
CCCATCGAAGGTGTGCATGAGCCCGCGATACCGACGGGTCGTTGATCGCTAAGTCGTTCTTTCGAATCACCCTTAGCTGCGCATCCTGTACGTCGGCGGTGCGCCCGAGATGGATCCGCTGCTTGCGCAAGTCAACCTCGGGTCCCGCTTCCAACACCTTTAGCCGTACCTTGGGATTTGGCTTCGTTTCGTCAACTTCGCTGATCGTCGTAGGCGCCGTCCCATAGGTGACCAGGAAACCATTCGGCCCCAGATCAGCTCCGGGTTCGAGAACCTCAACCGAAACAATGAGTTCCGGCGCAAACTCGGCGCCATCTTCCTTCAAGGCCCCGAGCAGTTCCTGCCGCAGCACATCGGCGGCAAACACCGCCTCGTAGGTCGCGCGACGCTCCTCGGAGGGCAGCGCAATCCGCACTCGCATTGTTCGGTAGGGGAACAGCAGGCGCGCCCTCGGCAATCGCTCGAGGCGCGCCAGCGCATCTTCTAAAATGCCTTTCTGAATTTCGAACAGTTCCCGCGTGTCGCCCTTTGACCCGCCACGAAAAAGCTCGCGGACCGCGGAGTCGATCCGGCGCTCGACGTCTTCGAAAAACTTCACTGCCGTTCCTCTCCTAAGAGGTTCAGGTCTGCAGCAGCGTTGACAATCTGTGCCGCGAGCGGTGCTGCAGCCGTGCCGCCATATTGTCCGTTTTCGATAAGCACAGCGAACGCAATTTTACGTGGTCCATCGGCCGGAGCATATCCTACGAACCAGGCGTGGGAAGGCGCGCGCTCGAGCTCCGCAGTGCCCGTCTTTCCGGCGATCGGAATCTTTGCCGTACCGGCCGATCGACCCGTTCCCGACGTCACCACACTACGCATGTAGCCGGCGAGCAGCCTTGCCTGCTCCCGGTTCACCACCGGCTTAGGCTCCTGAACCCGCAGATTCGTTTCGTCCACCACCCATCTGCCGATCGGAGCACGTCCTCCATTTGCCACGGCGGCAGCCACTCGAGCCATCTGGAATGGTGACGCAACCACTTGACCTTGACCATAGGAAGCCTGTGGCAAGGCGTCTTTCAACTTGGCATGAGTATTGGGCCTCGCAACGTTGATCCCGAAGAGCCCCGCAGTCTCGAGCAGCGCTTCCGGGCCGATTCGATACGTTCCCAACTGCGCATAGTAGGCGTTGCACGACACCACGGTGCCCCGCTCCATGTTGACCGTCCCATGCGGGACCTTGTCCGCGAAGTCGTCGCGAATCGGTCGGCTCCAACCGCGCACGAAGTTACCCACTCGACCATCGGGCAGCCTCACGCACGAATATGTTTGATGAGCGAGCGAGGGATCCTTCCGCAACGCCGCCAGCGCGGTCACAAGCTTGAACGTCGACCCCGGTGGGTACAGACCGTAGCGAGCTCTGTCGAGCAGCGCATCATCCTTGTCAGGCTCGCTGAGCACGGGAGGCATGCGCTCAGGCCAGGGATAACTGACCGACGCGAGCAGGTTGCCGTTCTCCGGGTCCATCACCACGACCGAACCTTTCGATCGGCCGAGCTTGCGCAGATGCTCTCGAAGTAACTGAGCCGCCCGCCACTGCAGTGCCGCATGGATGGACAGCTTCACATCTCTCTCACGATCGAGGACCTTCCGAACCTCGGCATGATTTGGCTCCCAGCGATGGCGCAGCAGCGGGATCAACTCGCGGAAATCGTAGCGAATGGTGTAGTAAGGTTTTCCGTCACTCTCGACCTCGACGACCGTTGCGTGGTCGTCATAGCCTTGCAGTCGAACGGCTGAGTCGCGCTCTACCAGCGAGCTGTTTCGTGCGCTCCAATTTGCTCGCGTGCGCAGGTCGCCAAGCAGATGCACAGCCGGCGCACCCAGCGTGTAGAAGCGCGCATCCCCGGCCGGCGCCTGCACGGATACAGGGATTCCAGCCTTGCCGAACTGCTCGCGCTTCGCTTGCACTTGTTGCCAATCGCTGGTTGCAAGCGGCAAGCCCTCGGCGCTGTAGATGGTTCCCCGCGGGATGCCACGCGCGATCTCGAGAAGTCGTGGGTTGTACTGAAAGCGCCTGAACCCGTCGGCCTGCACCGTGAGCGTTCCGCGACCTACGGTCTCATCGGCACGCAGCACCTGGATCCAAAGAGCTTTGCCGACAATGACGACACCAAGCATCGCCAGCAGCCGCCCAACACTCCAGGTGTTCGCGACAAAGGGCTTCAAATTTTCTCCCGACGACGATTGCACTGACAACGAGAGCAGAACACCGATGATGAAGAAGTTCGCAAGGGCCGCACTCTTTCCGTAGCTCAAGAACGGAGTCGCCACACCTGAGAGCGGCACCAGGTCAAGCACGCCGCCGGTGATCAGTAACGCCTCCGCGGCGAGCAGCAGCGTAAAGCCAAGGGCGAGAAAGAAGCCGAAATCGTTGCGAGCGCGTGTGGCAATACGAATGCCGACCGCAATCAGCGCAATGAACACCAGCGCCAGCGCACAGATCCCGAGGAATCCCCATTCTTCACCGATGGCCGAAAGCACGAGATCCGTGTGCGCGGCCGGCATGATCTCCGGATCGCCCAAGCCTGGGCCCATTCCCGCCCAGCCTCCCGTGGAGAAGGCCCAGAGTGCGTGGACCACCTGTTCGCCACCGCGTACATGGTTATCCCAAGGGGACAGCCACATGGCCACGCGGCTCGCAACCGTTCTCGGAACCCCGAGCTGATAACCGAGCAGAAACGCGCCAAGCATCGCGCCGAATCCGACCGCAGCGAACAAATAGCGGTCCCGAGCTACGGCATACAACAACAGAAACACGCTCGAAATCACGAGCGCTGGTCCCAGGTCCTTCTGCAGGAAGAAGAAGGCAATCAGCACCGTCAGCGCTGCCAGCAGAGGCAAGAGGTACTCGAAGCGCGGCACCTCGACCCAATGCGAAACCTGTGTCTCGCGAAGCACTCGAAGGTGTTCCCAGCGCCTCGCAAAATACCCTGCCAGGAAGAAGATCACTAGAACCTTGATGGCCTCGACCGGCTGAACACCGAACAGGTTCACCTTCGCATCGCTCGCTCCCGGACCCGTTCCAAATGAGATCAGCAGAATCGAGAGGAGGAAAGCTGCGAGCAACGGAACATAGGTCAAACGACCCGCAAGCTTCGTCCAGTCAACCTGGCTCGCCACGACGAGCGCAATACAGCCCAGCGCTGCGCCTTGTGCAAAATCGGCAAACGCGAGCGTGTCGCGCAACGGATCGCGCAGCGAGACCATGGTGATAAGTCCCGCCCCGCTCAACAGGACAACGGCCGGTAGCAGTCCCTGATGGCCTTCGAACCGCGTCATCCACCAGAACACATGGACAGCTAAAAACGTCGCCATGAACAAGCCGCACCACAGCAAAAACGATCTCTGATACTCTCCCGCGGTCCGCACGGCGAGCCTGGGCTTCAGTTCGCGTAAATCGGCGCCGCTCAAGAGCGGAACACTGGATTCTTTGCCGATTCGGGCACGAAGCCCCGGTGTGCGAGCGCTCAAGTCGCGAGCCGAGACACGAATCCGCCCGAGCGCACCGACATTCGGCAATGGCCCGCTTTGCACTTCTTGCAGGATCCGGCGCCCGATGAACTCCCGTTCGCTCGTCGACTCGATGCTTTGGAGCAGCGGCACGATCTGCTCCACCCTCTCTACCCTGTTGAGGTTCAGTGCGGGCGCGACGGTGTGGACACCCCTC
>DASQVJ010000181.1:0-7025 GCA_035640835.1 Bryobacteraceae bacterium | reverse complement strand
TTCGTGATGTTGTTGTAGCGATCTTTTTCGTCGGACGAACTGATGGTGGCGAGCCGCTCGAAGTATGTGCGAGTCGTGTCGTTCAGGCGCATTGGTGTTTGCCAGGTGCTCACCGCCGTCACCGCTTTCGATAGCGCGAGTATGGCATTGTTGGGGATCGGTCTCGAACCATGTCCGGCGGGTCCCTTGGCGACGAGTCTTGCACCGCGCGGGATCTTCTCGGTGGTGCCCACCAGCATGCGGTGAAGTTTGCCTCCCTTTCGATAGACGGATCCTCCCTCGGCAAGGCAGAACTCGGCGTTGATCTCATCGAAGTGGTTTTCCACCATGAAGGCGATGCCGTATTGGACGTTGCCCTCTTCGCCGGCTTCCGCGAGAAAGATTACGTCACGATCGAGCGGCACGTTGTGGCGCTTCAGGAGAAGCATCGTCATCAGGGCAGCGACCACGTTGTCCTTGTCGTCGATTGCGCCGCGACCATAGACGTATCCGCCATTGCGCGTTGCACTGTAAGGCGGGAATTGCCACTTTTCAGGCTGCACGCCCACCACATCGGTGTGACCCATGATGAGCAGCGGTCTTTTCGATCCGTTGCCTTTGAGCCTGGCCACCAGATTCGGGCGTTTTGGATCTTTGCTAAGCACCTTCACCGGAATCCCGTCGCGTTCGAGAACCTTCTTCAGGTATTCGACGGCGGGTGCCTCATTGCCGGGAGGGTCGGCGGTATCGATTCGAAGCAGTGCCTGGAAATGTTCCATGGTCTCTGCTTCAAGCTGTTTCCAATCTGGCTTCGGCATCTCGGCTGCGTGGGCGAGGATGGCGGAAACGAAAAGTGCGAGAAGTCGGAAGCCTGTCATTTGCGCAGAATAACAGGATGCTGCAACCAGACCGGAACTTGCTACATTCGTTGTCGAGCGTAGTGTCTACTAGTTGCTAGTGTTATGACCTTGCCAGCTCAGAACGCCTTAGTTCGTGTGGTGCATGCTTCCGCCGACGCGCCGGCCGTCGATGTCCTGATCAATGGAGAGGTGGCTTTCGAAGGCCTTCCGTTCAAGAGCTACACCGCGCACATGCCGCTGCCGCCCGGTACGTACATCGTCTCGCTCCGGCGCGCCGGGACTACGACGGCCGTCTACAGCGAAACCTTCCTGGTGCAAGCTGGTGTTACCTATACGTTCCTTACCGTCGGCCGCCTGTCGGGTGGTCAACCGCTTCATATCCGAGGTGTCGGTGATGATCTGACGCCTCCCCCGTCCGGAAATGTGAAGTTTCGTGTGGTGCACGGAGCCTCCTCGGCACCGGCTGTGGACGTCTACGTCACACAGCCCTACATCACGCTGGCAGCAGCAGCGCCGATTCTCCGCAATGTGCCATTCGGCTCGGGCAGCGACTACTTCACTGTCCCGGCAGGCCTGTATCAGGCTCGAGCGACCGCGGCAAACTCCCGTACCGTTGCGATCGGGTCGGGGCCGTTGTCGTTGTCAGGGGGAATCGTCCGAACCCTTGTTGCCATTGATCCGGTCGAGACAAACGGCAGCTTCGATTTCCTGGTTCTGCCCGATCTGAACTAGCGGTTCCGAGAGCTGGCTGTCTCTTCTGGAGGAGGAGCCACCGCTTCCTCGTCAATGTGATAGGCGCTCGAATAGCCGCGAAAAAAGGTGCAGTACACATTGCCGCCCGTCACCACCGGCTGCGAGAACAGACCGCCTCTGCCTTCGTCCGCAAATACCATTTCGCCCGTGTCGGAATTGAAAATCTTTAAACCATCCATGGTGGACGCGTATACCAGGCCATTGGCGACCGTGACCGGGGCGATGATCGTTCCGAAGATCGGACCACCCCAAGCGATGTTTCCGGTATCCGGATCGAGCGCGTAGATGCTGCCGTCTTCGAAGAGGTCAGGATCCGAGACTCCGGCTCCGACATACAGGTATCTGCCATCGTATGCCGGAGTGGACACCGAGCCGCATCCACACTCCGGGCAGATGCATTGAATCGCCAGGCGGACGGTGTAAACGAGCGAGAGGTCGCTCGCCTGGAGAGCATAGAGTATGCCGTCCTTGCCGGTTGCGACGACAATCTTCCTCCCGCTCGGCGTGCGGACCACCGTTGGAGACGAGCCCCACTCGATATCCCCCTCGTTGTCGAGCGTTGGCAGCATGTAGTGGGCTCTGATATCGAGAGTTTTGCCCTCAATTGCGAGCAGCGCCCCACCCCATTGCTTGTTGTCTGCGTTGAACTCGCCTGTGCCGGTGGTGGCGTAAATGGTGTCAGTCTCCTCGTCAACGGCCGGCGTCGACCAGATCCCCGCGCCTACTTCGTTTTCCGGCATCAGGTACTTGAACGTCGGATTCTGAGGATCTCGAAGGTCGATGCGTGCCAGAGCACCGCGCGTGAGAGGGCAATCGCCAAGCGACGCGATGCCAAGGTACAGGTAGTCGCCCGCACGAGTGAATGAGGACCACAAGTGAGCACCCGCGGATGTGTCGGCGAGTTTCAGTTTCCAGGCTACCTCGCCTGTGTCAATCTTCAGCGCGTACAGGAACGAGTCGCCTCCCGGAACGAATACCAGGTCGTCGTAGACGTACACCTGTCCGGCCACGCCGATGGATGGAAAGCACTGCTCCATTTCGGGCGGGCCAGCGACTCCTACATCTTGCGTCCATAAAACTTGGCCTGTTGCGGCATCGGATGCCACGAACTGTCCGGTCCAGGTACCGAAATAAAGCCTGCCATTAACGACAGTAGGCGAAGCCGAGATGGTTCCGGCGTGGATATTGAACCAGCTTTCTTTTAATCCCGAGACATTTTCCCGGGAAATCGTGGTTTCCTGATGGTTGAAACTGGTATGCCGAGGATCGAAGCCGAACATCGTCCAATCCTGAGCGGTAACGCTCGAAATCGCTAGACTGACAAGGGGAATAAACAGCCGGCGCGGTCCGGTCATCCACCTATAATAGCGACATGGCATATGACTTCCGGGACCTGAGAAGTAAAAAATGGTTCTTTGGTCCGGAGTATTACAACTTCGCCAGACGCACCTATCTCAGGGCCGAGGGCTTCAACCACGATATTTTCGAGAACAAGCCGGTCATCGGCATCTGTAACTCGTGGAGCGAGCTGAACCCCTGCAACTCCCATCTTCGGGAGGTCGCCGAGGCGGTAAAGCGCGGCGTCTGGGCAGCCGGCGGCGTTCCGCTCGAGTTCCCGGTAATGTCGCTCGGCGAGACGTTTATGCGGCCGACCACCATGTTGTTTCGCAACCTGATGGCGATGGAGGTGGAGGAGTCGATCCGGGCCAATCCACTCGATGGGGTTGTGCTGCTGAGTGGTTGCGATAAGACGACACCGGCGATGCTGATGGGCGCGATCAGCGCCGATGTTCCCGCCATTCTAGTCCCCGGAGGTCCGATGGTATCGGGTCGCTGGCGAGGTCGAATCATCGGCAACGGCACGGATGGGCGCAAGCTTTTCGATCAGTATCGTGCAGGCACACTCTCGGACGAGGAGCTTTGCGAAATCGAGGGCTGCGTCGCTCGTAGCGCAGGACACTGCAACGTGATGGGAACCGCGTCCACAATGGCGCTGATCGCCGAGGCCATGGGGATGACACTACCTGGAGCCGCTGCGATCCCCGCGCCTGACGCGCGCCGTCGCGGACTCGCTGAATCGACCGGGCATCGCATTGTGGAGATGGTTGCCGAGGGTCTTCGTCCTTGCCGCATCCTGACGCGAAGCGCCCTCGAGAATGCCATTACTGCGTGCGTTGCGCTCGGCGGGTCGACGAATGCTGTGGTGCATCTGCTGGCCATTGCCGGGCGGCTCGGAATTCCGCTTTCGTTAGACGACTTCGATCGGATTTCGCGGAAGGTGCCGTGGCTTGTGAACGTGAAGCCCTCGGGGTCGCACCTGATGGAGGAGTTCTTCTATGCGGGCGGTCTACCGGCTTTATTGCGGTCGCTGATGCCTTTGCTCGACACGTCGTGCTTAACCGTCAATGGGAAAACGCTGGAGCAGAATGTCGGTGAAGCCGAGTGCCACAACGAGGACGTGATCCGGCCGCTCGAGCGCCCCATGCATCCTGAGAGCGGACTAGCCGTGTTGCGCGGGAACATCTGCCCGAATGGTGCGGTCATCAAGCCGACCGCGGCAAGCGCCGAGCTGATGCAGCATCGGGGCAAGGCGTACGTCTTTGAAAATCACGAGCAGATGGAAGCCGAGATGGACAAGGATTACCTGCCCATCGATCGCAACACGGTTCTGGTGATGAAACACTGCGGCCCCCACGGTGGACCTGGTTTTCCCGAGTGGGGTTGGATCCCGATACCGCGTATGCTGCTGAAGCAAGGTGTGACTGATGTGGTACGCGTCTCCGATGCACGCATGAGCGGCACGAGCTTCGGGACTGTCGTGCTGCACGTGGCGCCGGAGAGTGCGATCGGCGGCCCGTTGGCGCTGGTGCAAACTGGTGATGAAGTGGTGCTCGATGTGCCGTCACGAAGTTTGAACCTGAACGTTCCTGATGCGGAGCTTGCAGCCCGGCGCGCAAATTGGACTCAGCCGGCTCCGCGATATCAAAGCGGATACGGCTGGCTGTTCCTGCAGCATGTGACGCAAGCGGATAAAGGCTGCGACTTTGATTTCCTGGCGGCTCGACGAAGTTCGGATGTTTAAGCGCGTCAACCTGCGAGTGCTTGTCGCGGGCGTGATGCTCATCCTGTTTCTAATCGCCAACCGCGCCGCTTACAAAGGCTTTTTCCACGGAGATGATCTCGATAATCTCGCGTGGAACCATTTCGTCGGCGTGGACACCTACGTTCACGGTTTATTCACGCCGATCTTCGATCGCTCGAATTTCCGCCCGGTCGGCCATTCTCTTTTCTTTCTGATGGGCCGCTATGCGGGATTGCATTTCGAGCCCTACGTGGTGGTAATTCAAATCATCCACCTGGTGAATGCTGTCCTGGTCTGGTTCCTACTACGCCGCATGCAAGTCCCCGACCTCGCGGCCTTTGGTGCGACGTTATTCTTTGTCTTCCACCCCGCGACGTTTGCGGCTCACTGGCAGCCGATGTACATCTTCGACCTGCTGTGCGGCACGTTTTCGATCCTCTGCCTCACGTTTTTTGTGCAACGCCGCTGGGTGCTCAGCTTCGTCTGCTTCTGGCTGGCATACAAGGCGAAAGAGATCGGCATCATGCTTCCGGCAGTGTTGTTCCTATACGAGTTCATGTTCGGGGAGAGGCGCTGGAAGCCGCTCGTTCCATTCTTCCTGGTGTCGCTGATGTTTGGCAGTCAGGCGCTTATGCGCAACGCGGCCTCCCACGACGCGTACACACTCAAGTTCTCGCCGCGTATCGCCTTGCACGTTGCGAGCTTCTACGGAGAGCGATTGT
The DNA here is from genome assembly GCA_035640835.1 of Bryobacteraceae bacterium. Lineage (GTDB taxonomy): Bacteria > Acidobacteriota > Terriglobia > Bryobacterales > Bryobacteraceae > DASQVJ01. Next base: position 1,629 of record DASQVJ010000181.1, on the reverse strand, counting down.
TCGCGGGCTGGGCTGGCTTCGCCGCGGTCGCGATCGTGGCACTCGCGGTTGCTCGTAGCCGACGTGCGCTTTGGGGCATCCTCTCAGCATTCATCGTGGCGATTCCTTTGATCGCGCTGCCGAACCGCATGTTTGCTGTTTATCTGTATGTACCGGTGGTATTCATGGCCATCGGCATATCGGCCATATTGTCGTGGAGACCCCAGATTGTCGTGCCTGTCTTTGCGTTACTGTGGATCCTCGCGACTTACTACCAACTCAGAGGGTATCGAAGCGAATATCTCGCGGCTTCTCAAGAGAACAAGCGATACGTGCAACAAGTCGCGCGATTCGTCCAATCGTCGCCGGGCACTATGGACTTTGTTGTCGACGGGTTCCCGCCGACCTTGTTTGACTACGGAATCGTGGGCTCGGTGAAGTTCCTGACCGGGGAGCCTTCGACTGAGGTCACCAACATCGAGTCTCCGGACGCTAAACGGGTACTGGAGAAGCCTGACGTAGGAGTGCTGGTCTGGAACAGCGCCACACGACAGCTGAACATCACGTCTCGGAATCCTGCAACAGCTGACGCCACTTTTGTACGAATGGACACGGGCATTCCTGTTTGGCAGCTCGGTGAAGGCTGGTTTACACGAGACGGCTCGTTCCGTTGGACATCACCCGTCGCCGAGGCCAACCTGTATCGTCCGGTGACCGCCAGGAAGTTCGAAGTGCAGGTGAATGTGGGACCGCAGCAGATCCGTGATATAAAACAGCTTCGCTTGCGAGTGTTTCTCGATCGGGAGTTGCTTGGCACGGCCGAGTTCGACAAGCCCGGTTGGCAAACGGCGAGCTGGCCGGTCGAGAGTGGCCCTCAGAAGCTTGTCCAGATCCGATTCGAGTCAGACCCGGCTTATCGGACGCCTCTGGATCCGCGCGTGTTGGGCTCGGCGATCGGCGCGTTTGGTTTCCGTTGAGAACCTCATGAAAATTCCGCACCTTCGCTGGGTGATCGCCGCCCTTCTCTTCCTGGCCACCATGATTAACTACGCCGACCGGCTGACGCTCTCGGTGGTGTCCCTCGACATTCGCAAAGAGTTTGGGTTGTCGGAGCAAGACTACTCGTATATCGTGAGCGGATTTATGGCCGCGTACGCCATCATGTACGCGGGCTCCGGCTATGTGGTGGATCGGTTGGGCACGCGCGCCGGCTTCGCAGTCTTTATCGCGAGCTGGTCCTTCGCGCAGATGCTGCATGGAATCGTGCGGGGCAAGTGGTCTTTGGGCGCCGCGCGGTTCCTGCTCGGATTGGCGGAACCCGGAAACTGGCCGGCGGCCGCGCGAGCCGTCAACGAGTGGTTTCCGGCCGACAAGCGAGCTTTTGGGATTGGCATCTTCAATGCGGGATCGTCCATCGGATCGGCAATTGCGCCCCCGATGGTTGCCTACCTGACCTTGAACTACGGCTGGCGCAGCGCGTTTTACTTCACCGGCGCGCTTGGGCTCATTTGGCTCGCGCTCTGGCTTGTGCTGTATCATCCGCCGAGAAAGAACCCATTCCTGCGGCCTGAGGAGTTGAAAGATATCCCGCCAGAGCCTCCAGCCGCCGAAGCGCTCGAGAAGCCTGATTGGAAGAAAGTGATTTCGATG
>DASQVJ010000180.1:0-8608 GCA_035640835.1 Bryobacteraceae bacterium | reverse complement strand
GCTATAACCCCAACCAGCATGTAGCGGCAGCGCTGAGTCTGTTCGCTTCGATCGCTCTGCTGTTCTGGTACATTTTGCGGATCTTTATGGGCGGCTCTCGACGCGACTAGCCGGCGATGTCGACGGGCGAGCCCTCGCGGGCTCGCTCTGGATGCTCTACCGTGTTAGGAATGAATCCCTACGCCTCGTTCCTTGCAGGCCAGGAGCCTCTTTCAATTATTCGTTCGACGCCCGACAGGCTACGAACGTTCGTCTCAAGTTTCAGGTCGAGCGCCATCAATCAGTTGCCGGACGCGGGTAAGTGGAGTGTGCGCGACGTGCTGGCACACCTCGCGGACACAGAGCTGGTTTTTGGAATGCGCCTTCGCCAGTCGATTGCAGAGGACTACCACACCATCCAGCCTTTCGACCAGGAGCGCTGGGCGAAGCCTTACGCTGGGCTCGACGCAAATGCGGCCCTGGCTGCCTTCGAGGCCATCCGTAGATGGAATCTCGCGTTCCTCGAGCAGATTGAACCGGCTGATTACGCGAAGAAGCTCACGCATCCCGAGCGGGGAGAAGTGACCTTCAACGTGCTGGTGGAGACCATGGCGGGTCACGACCTGAATCACTTCGAGCAGCTGAACCGACTCGCCGTTGCATTCGCTTCCGGCCCTTCCTCGTCCGCTGCAGGAAAGTAAGGGTTCAGGTATTCCCGGGAGCTCATGACGTTCTTGGCGTCTTTGCGGCTTCGCGAGAGATAGCGATGAGATTCTCACGGGCAGTCGCCAAGCCCGCGAAGACGGATACCTTCTCCTTAGGATTTCGGCTTGCGGCAAGGGCTCTTTTTCATTTGCGCGATCTGGCCGTTCGTCAGCACGGGCATCGTCGCGAGCTGCGGGAGACGCTTCCGGCCCTCGTCCGCGTCAGGGCGTACTTGGCGTCTTTGCGGCTTGGCGAGGGATAGCGATGAGATTCTCACGCGAAGTCGCCAAGCTCGCTAAGACAGATAAGCGCAGTATGAGCCTTCTCCTTGGGATTTCGGTTAGATTGCCTTGCAGCAAGGGCTCTTTTTCATTTGCGCGATCTGGCCGTTCGTCAGCACGGGCATCGTGGCGGAACTGCGCGAGATGGGGAACATCAGGTTGCGCTTGTCTTCGATGTGAACTGGGGCGAAGCTCGAGGTCAGCAGCACGTGGCCGACTTCATGTGCCGTGTCCCATGCCAGGGCACTCGCTGTAATCGTGCAGGCGGGACGATCGGCTGCGTGGCCGCCGCAACCAAGGACATTGCCGTCAGCGAAGGTTAGCACGTGAAAGACCATTACGTCAGTCTTGGGCGCCGGTGACCCGAGCTTCTGTAGCTCATTGAATTCACCGCTGTCTAGCGCCCAATTGCACTCCTGATCGATTTGCTTGAATTTATCGTGCTGATCGGGCGTTAAGAGGAGCGACTCACCGGACGCAAACATCACCTGGATTCCGTACTGCCCGAAGACTTCCTCGGCGTTCCTCAGGCTCTTTTCAAAGGGCACATTGGTGAGCGCCAGGGATCGGAAGTGGAGCTTCACTCGATGTGAGAAGCCGGGCAATTGCCTGTCCAACTCCCGCATGGTCTTTTGACCCACGATGCCGTCGTCCTTTAGTTTCGCTTTGGCCTGGAACTCTTTCACTACCTGCTTGGTCTCGTCGCCAAAAATACCATCGGGACTATACTTCGGGTTCTTAGTGGAACGAGGCAGCTTGAAGCCGAGATCAAGCAACGCCACTTGAATCAGATGTACGTGCCTGCCGTCAGAGCCCACCTGCAGAGTCTGAGCTCCCGCCTCGACATTAACGAGTGTCTGACTCGTTTTAAACCTTGGTGATGTTAGCGCCATTCCTTCCTCACTCTCCTACGTGAATTGCTCCGTCAGTATATGCGCGATCGGCGGCGGGTTTAGCTCGCTATCTGCTATAACCCGCACGTCAAAATGATGTAGGGGAAGGTAAACGAGTGACCTGGGTGCGCCAAAAGCCCGCCCAGGCGCTAGGATCGAGCATTTAATGGACTTGAAAGGTCAGACTAGCCCAGAAGCTTTCCCAATCGGCAACGGAGGGTTCCTGGCAGCGTTTCATGAGAACCGTGTGTAGTTTCCAGGTTCCGCTTGATCGGATCGGTATCTCGAGATGTCCGTTCTGATCGGTCCTGCCGGCAGGCTCCTTGTTGACCTTGCCATCCGGCGCCAGCCATGCCATTTCCACCTGAAGATCTGCCGCGGGTTTGCCTCGGAAGAGAACCCGAACCGGCATGTTGTCCCCTACCCTGGCGAGTGCCGGATCTTTCTCCGGGACGATCTCAATCGGAAATCCAACCAATTGCCTGTAAGTGTCGTTCGATTTCCCGGACACTACCAGTGATTTCACATACTTGCTATAACGCTCTCGACCAACTTTGCCTGACTGATTGTTGTCTGCCCGCCAGCGGATGACGTGATCCAATCCTTCGTTCTTCAGATATTTCGTAAACTGCGCAGGCTGCAAATTGATGAGACTGGGACGAGATCGCACCGAAACGATCGCAGACCCAGGTTCAGGTATCGTGACATCCGCAAGAAGGTACTTTTGCGTCATTCGCAAATTTTTTAAAGGAGCTTTTCCACCTGCCGTGAAGACAGTCGGTTCGAGCATGCGATCCAATTTGGGCGCATGCTGCGCCTTTGGGAAGTCATCACCGCTATGGAAAGCCACCGTAAGGGTTTCACCAGGATCTACGCGGAACTTCTTGGGCATCAGGTAGAGATCATGCCCTGCCAGGCGAGCGACAACCAACAGAAATAACAAAGACTTGCGCATGTAGACGTGTTTACGATCAAGCATACGTCACGGATTCTCGAAACCGGCCGTCAGTGCGAGATTGATGCCGAAATCCGGCGCGTGTCGTGGCTCGTATTACGAGTCGGTGGCTCGTACTATAAAGGAATACATCCATCCCGCAACAGCATCGCCACGTGGGATCAACGCTCGACTGTCGCTCGTATCGCTGTAGGCCACCTGAAAAGACTCCGAAATGGAACGCAACCAGTATCGTCACAACGGACCTGTCGTCCTCATCCTGCTCTTGCTCGGTTCGCCCTGGCTGGACGCTCAATCGTCGACGGCCACGCTGTCGGGAACGGTCCGGGATCAGCAGGATCGAGGGATAGTTGGTGCGAAGCTAACCTTGACAGAACCGAGCAAGGGTATAAAACGACAGCTCACTTCGGATAGCAATGGCGCCTTCACGTTCTCTCAGTTGCCGCCGAGTTCCTACGAGCTTCAGGTGGAGCAGCAGGGCTTCGCCACGGTTCGATTCTCATCGGTAATTATCAACGCGGACGACCGGCGTTCGCTCGATGTACGTTTGAAGATCGCAACGCTGGGCGAGGCCGTGCTCGTCACCGCTGACGCGCCGATTGTGAGCGACTCGCCCGCCGTATCTACCGTGGTCGACCGCCGATTCATCGAGAACCAGCCCCTCAACGGTCGCAGCTTTCAGACGCTGATCAACCTTTCTCCAGGAGTTGTGTTAACGCCGGCGAGCCTGGTGGATCAAGGGCAGTTCTCCGTGAATGGTCAACGAACAGGGACGAATTACTTCACGGTGGATGGTGTCGGCGCGAACTTCGGCCTGCCCTTTGCAACGTCGCCTTACGAAGGGTCAGGCGGCGGTGTTCCGTCCTTCTCGGCACAAGGCGGCACGAGTGCTCTCGCCTCGGTTGATGCTGTGCAGGAGTTCAGTATTCAGACCTCGACATATGCGCCCGAGTATGGGCGTCAGCCCGGAGCCCAGGTTGCCATCGTCACACGATCCGGCACAAATGTTCTGCATGGCTCTGCGTTCAACTATCTGAGAAACGACAAGCTGGACGCCAACAGCTGGTTCGGCAACTTCAACCGTCTGCCACGTCCCGCTCTGCGCCAGAACGACTTCGGCATTACAGCAGGTGGACCCGTCGTGCTGCCAAGGGTGCATGACGGTCGCAACCGAACGTTTTTCTTCTTCTCGTATGAAGGTCTGCGTCTGGTGCAACCCGTCATTTCACAACCTTCCCGGGTCCCGTCCCTTGCGGCGCGCCAGAACGCCACCGGTTTCCTGAAGAGCATCCTGGAAGCGTATCCTTTGCCGGTCGCACCGCCTCTCGCTGATGCGCCAAACGAAACGCCTTACGTTGTCAGCTTTTCCAATCCTTCGAATCTGGATGCAACGAGCATCCGGATGGATCACTCGTTGACCTCGACCGTCTCACTCTTTGGTCGATATAACTACGCGCCTTCCGACAGCAGAGAACGGGGTCGGTTCGCCACTCCTAGCTTCGTAGCGGCGCTGCAAGGTCGCAGCCAGACTCTGACGCTCGGATCCACCATGATCGTCTCGGCGGGTATCAACAACGACGTTCGATTCAATTGGAGCCAGTCCTACGCAGCGCAGGTTTACAAGCAGGATACGTTCGGAGGCGCCAAGCTTCTACCCCTGGATCTTCTGTTTCCTTCATTCGCCGACCGCGAGACGTCGCTGTACTACCTGACGATCGGCGGCAACGATGAAAACACCATCAGCCCAGGCACATTCAGCGCCAATAAACAAAATCAGTACAACATCGTAGACACCTTCAACTGGAACTTTCGCGCCCATTCGCTCAAATTCGGCTTTGACTATCGGCGGCTGTCGCCCTCCATCGGCGGGCGACTCTACTCCAAGGTGTTGACGGTTCCGAACATCACCCAGCTCGTCACCGGCATCGTCCCAACTGCGGACATCCGGCAGGTAGACACATTTCTCGAGCCACGATACTCCAACACATCCGTTTTCTTGCAGGACGTGTGGCACATTGCTCCACGCCTGACGCTCACTTACGGGTTGCGCTGGGAAGTGAATCCGGCGCCATCGGACGCGAACGGAAACTTGCCGTTGACCGTCAGGGGCCTCGACAATCCTGCGACGGCTGAGTTGGCTCCGCCAGGCACGAAATTCTACGAAACGACTTTCGGTAACTTCGCGCCACGACTCGGAGTCGCCTATCAGCCCTTCGGTGATCTGGGAACGGTCATTCGATCGGGCTTTGGCGTCTTCTACGATTTGGGCTATGCGTTTACGGGCACGGCGTTCTCGCCCGGCAACTTTCCTTTCTCTCGTTCGCAAGCGTTCTCAAATGTGCGTATCGATGACCCGGTCCTGAACTCTCAGGCAGGTCCGATCAACTTAAACCCGCCTTACCCGCGCCTGTTCGCTTACGACGAAAACTACAAGCTTCCCTACACGCTTCAATACAGCTTTGCCATCGAGCAACCGATCGGCAGAAGCAACTCGGTCGAGATCGCGTACGTCGGGTCCGCCGCCCGTCGTCTGGCGCGCGTCGAGAGCCTCCGGCCACAAGTGCTGAAGAACCCCAATTTCACACGTATCGACTTCGTCAACAATGAAGGGTACTCGGACTACAACTCGCTCCAGATGCAGTTCAAACGAAGAATGACACGAGGTCTGCAGGCGCTGCTGTCCTACACGTGGTCGAAGTCGCTCGATACGGCTTCTGACGAGTCGAACACCAACCTCCAGGCACCAGCAACACGCGCCAAGCCTTCGGAAGATCGCGGCCCGTCCTCATTTGACTTCCGTCATGCTTTCACAGGTTCGGCCAGCTACGAAGTTCCCGTACTGACCGCGAATCGCTGGACTCGAGCCGTATTCAGCGGCTTCGGCATCGACTCCATCGTGCGGCTACGAACAGCTTCACCCGTGACGGTCGTGACCGGACGCGACTCCCTTGGCCTCGGACTCACAAACGTCGCAAGGCCCGACTTGGTGCCGGGAGTACCGCTTTACCTCTATGGACACGGCTACCCTGGCGGCCGGCGTATCAACCCTGCAGCTTTCGATGGAGCCACACCGCTGGCTCAGATGAGACAAGGAACGCTCGGGCGTGGCACGCTTCGCGGCTTCGGACTAAAACAAGTCGACCTCTCATTGCGACGTCGCTTTCCGATTCGGGAACAGGTGGCTCTCGATTTCCGGGCCGATGCGTTCAACATTTTCAATACACCGAACTTCGCCAATCCAACGGGAATTCTGACGAGCTCGAATTTTGGAAGCTCGACGCAGATCCTGAGCACGGGCTTAGGCGGCGTGAACCCACTCTTTCAGGTCGGCGGACCGCGCTCCATCCAGCTGGCGCTGCGTCTGCTGTTCTGATTCGCCGGGGCAAGCTTTCAGCGCTCAGCCTTCAGCGTTCAGCTTCAGCAATAAACCTGGTGGCTTCCGCGCGCAGAAGGACTACCAAGTAAAACGCATGCTGACTGCGCTCATTCAAAAGCTGACAGCTGACGGCTGAGCGCTGAAAGCTTCCTTCGTCAGCCGCGAACAAAGGTGAATTCCTTCGACGTCACCGGCACTTCTCGCCACCACCGATCAGACTCGACGACTCTCACAGGCACGGACAGCTTCAAGGGAGCCTCGCGGAACGGAAAAGGCTTCACGGCAATCTCTCCTCCCGCGAGAGGCTTGAATTCCAGCGACACGCGATCGTCCCAACTACGCCGCGGTACATCGTCGAAGACGATATGATCCTCGCCGAGACCTCGAGCTTCACCCTCGACCGGCGCGAGCACGCTCGAACATACGGCGAGGGAGAACGCATCCAGAGTTTGCAGCAAACGAGCGTGGGGTTTGCGAATGGCCGGGTCGAGGGCACTCCGCCACAAGGCGTCCTCAGCTGCACGCCGCTCTAGCTCCTGCTGCACGTGTTCGAGTTCCGCGACGAATCGTACCGCTGTATCTTGCAATTCTCCCGGATACGCCATGCGCGTCCGCTGAAGGTGATGCGTCAACTCGGAGGGTGCGTTCGCCTTAAATTGGCTGGCATACAGCCAGTAAGCGTGATCGCTGATCAACAGGCTCGCGTATGGGTGACGCTCGGACAGCCTTGCTATGCCGAGCCGCCAGCGGTTCATGCCCTCTACGGGATTCCTCATTACCTCGCCCAAACCCTGAGGCAATCCGTCTTCGACAGACAAGGTCGGATCCGCTTCCCACTCCCACCAACCGTTATCGTGCTCGGCGATCGCAAGCACTACTTCCCGGCGCAACCGCTCCGCATCACTCGATGGTCCGAAGTATCCGGGAGTCGCGAATTCGCGATTGCCCCAATGGGCCGCCATCAACCCTGAGAACTCGGCGTGTGCCGGCTGAGTGATCAGCCACACGGCCGAGCCGCGCCTCGTCTTCAGCATGAAAGGCCCTCCAGTCTTCAGGCTACGCCAGGGGTTCGCAAGAGGTGCCACGAATTTGCAGCGTGAGAATACCGTGTCGGCGGGAGGCGAACTCCCCTCCCGACGGTAGTTACTGAACGAATGATTCCCCCTTTAATGGAAGGAGTGGATGCCAACTCACGCAAGTCAAGCGGCTGAGTTGGCCCTCGGCCGGGACACACGGGGGTGTCCACGCCATGCCGGATTCGGTTGCTTCCGGATCCGGCGCGGCACGGCTCTAGGCGGGATCCAGAGATGCGACTGACTACGGCTACCGAATCCACGCCCCGGCACAGCTTGAAATCGAGCAATTGGCCTTCTGTGTTGGCCATTCTAGTCGCCATGGGGTTGATGTTCTGGCTGGATCTCGCTACCGGCGGTGCACCCGTCCATCCCCTTTACTTCTTTCCGATCATATTTGCCGCAGTCCGGTTCGGTTTGCGAGCCGGGATTATAACCGCTGCAGCCACAATCGTTCTCTACATCCTCGGTCGCGACACTTCGGACCAAAACTATTCTGTGACCGAAATTATGACGCTCATGTGGTTCATCGCGGTCGGCGTTGTTGCCGCCAGGATGGCCCAGGACAATAGGCGCCTCCGATATCTCGCGATGACCGACGATCTCACGGGACTTCACAATTTGCGTTCCTTCGAAGTATCGCTGCGCGAAATGGTGAATCATGCCGGGAAGACCGCAGAACCTCTCTCACTGCTTGTTCTGGATCTCGACCGTTTGAAGCAGCTAAATGATGGCTACGGCCATTTTGCGGGTGCGGAAGCGGTGCGGGCCTTGGGTCACTTGCTCGCCGAGTCACTACCTCCCGGTGCCGTCGCCTGCAGGTATGGAGGTGACGAATTCGCGGTCGCGGCGCCTGGGCGGAATGGCGTGGATGCTGCGCAGTGGGGCGACCAGCTGCGACTGGCGGTTCAGGACGCGACTCCTACGCTCCTGGGCAAAACGTGGCCCGCAGGAACTCTCTCCGTCAGTGTCGGTGTGGCCTGTTCGCACGATGTTCTTCCTCTGAACGGGGGGGACTCGAACCTCGGCGAGAAGCTCTTTCACGCGGCGGATGAGGCGCTATATTGTGCCAAAGCCGCAGGCCGGAACTGCGTCGTCACGTGGTCGAGAGACACACGACTTCATTCGCCCTGTCTCGCAATGAGCGCCAAGAGACATCTCTCCTGATTCAGAGCGCACGGCCGGAACGGAATGGCTTCACGCCATGTGTCCAGGCCCGAAACGACCCGGGTGTCGTCCCAGCGAACGTCCGAAAAACGCGGTGAAAGTGACTCTGATCGGTGTACCCAAGCTCTGCCGCCAGCGTCGCCAAAGGCACATCCTCAGAAGCGATTCGCTCGCAAGCC